>NZ_JAHUTH010000014.1:0-204588 GCF_025376855.1 Variovorax endophyticus | reverse complement strand
ACCATCATGGTCTTGTCCATGTAGAACAGCTCGTTGTCCAGGCCCGCGTAGCCGGCGGCCATGGAGCGCTTGTTCACGATCACCGTCTTGGCCTTGTACGCCTCCAGGATCGGCATGCCGTAGATCGGGCTGCCCTTGGTGTGCGCGGCCGGGTTCACCACGTCGTTGGCGCCCAGGATGATCGCCACGTCGGCCTGGCCGAACTCGCCGTTGATGTCCTCCATCTCGAACACCTGGTCGTACGGCACCTCGGCCTCGGCCAGCAGCACGTTCATGTGCCCCGGCATGCGCCCGGCCACCGGATGGATCGCGTACTTCACCGTGATCCCCTTCTCGGTGAGCTTGGCCGCGAGCTCCTTGACCGCATGCTGCGCACGCGCCACCGCCAGACCGTAGCCCGGCACGATCACCACCGTCTCGGCATTGCCCAGCACGAAGGCCGCGTCGTCGGCGCTGCCGCTCTTGACCGGGCGCTGCTCCTTCGCGCCGCCCGTGGCCGCGGCCGCGTCGCCGCCGAAGCCGCCCAGGATCACGTTGAAGAACGAGCGGTTCATCGCCTTGCACATGATGTAGCTCAGGATCGCGCCCGAGCTGCCCACCAGCGAGCCCGCCACGATCAGCATCGCGTTGTTCAGGCTGAAGCCGATGCCCGCGGCCGCCCAGCCCGAGTAGCTGTTGAGCATCGACACCACCACCGGCATGTCCGCCCCGCCGATCGGGATGATGATCAGCACGCCCATCACGAAGGCCAGCGCGAGCATCGCGAAGAACGCCGTCCAGTTCTCCGTCGCCATGAACACGAGGCCCAGGCCCACGGTCGCCAGGCCCAGCACGAGGTTGAGCATGTGCTGGCCCGCGAACTGCACCGGCGCGCCCTGGAACAGGCGGAACTTGTACTTGCCCGAGAGCTTGCCGAAGGCGATCACCGAGCCGCTGAAGGTGATGGCGCCGATGGCCGCGCCCAGGAACAGCTCCAGGCGGTTGCCCGCGGGGATCGGGTCGCCCTTGAGCGCGATGTTGAAGGCATGCGGCTCGGCCACGGCGGCCACCGCGATGAACACGGCCGCCAGGCCGATCATGCTGTGCATGAAGGCCACGAGCTCGGGCATCTTGGTCATCTCGACCTTGTTGGCCATGTAGGCGCCGAGGCCCCCACCCACGACCAGCGCGACCAGCACGTAGCCCAAGCCGGCCGGGTTGCCGTTGGCCAGCTTCCAGATCAGCGCGCCGGTGGTCAGCACGGCGATCGCCATGCCGGTCATGCCGAAGACGTTGCCGCGGATCGAGGTGGTGGGATGGCTCAGGCCCTTGAGCGCCTGGATGAAGCAGATGCTGGCCAGCAGGTACAGCAGGGTGACGAGGTTCATGCTCACTTGGAAGCTCCCTCGGCGGCTGCGGGCGCGGCCTTCTTTTCCTTCTTCTTGAACATCTCCAGCATGCGCCGCGTGACCAGGAAGCCGCCGAAGACGTTGACCGCCGCCAGCGCGACGGCCAGCACGCCCATGGTCTTGCCCAGGCCGGTCTCGGTGAGCGCGGCGGCCAGCATGGCGCCCACGATGACGATCGCCGAGATGGCGTTGGTCACGGCCATCAGCGGCGTGTGCAGCGCGGGCGTGACGGTCCACACCACGTGGTAGCCCACGTAGATGGCCAGCACGAAGATGATGAGGTTGATGACGGTGTGAGAGACGATGTCCATGGTTTCTTCTCCTCGCGTGTTCGCTTACTTCTTCGTGACCTGGCCGTCCTGCGTGACGCGGCAGGCGGCGACGATGTCGTCCTCGAGGTCGATCTTCAGCGTGCCCTCCTTGGTCAGCACGAGCTTGAGGAAGTCGAGCACGTTGCGCGCGTACAGCGCAGAGGCGTCGGCAGCCACCAGCGCGGCGAGGTTCGTTTCGCCGACGATGGTCACGCCGTGCTTGACCACCGTCTTGTCGGCTTCGGACAGCGGGCAGTTGCCGCCCACGCCATCCGGGCCCTTGCCGGCGGCGATGTCGACGATGACGCTGCCGGGCTTCATGGACTTGACCATGTCCTCGGTGATGAGGGTCGGCGCGGCACGGCCCGGGATCAGCGCGGTGCTGATGACGACGTCGGCCAGCGCCACGCGCTTGGCGACCTCGGCCTGCTGGCGCGTGAGCCAGCTCGCGGGCATCGGGCGCGCATAGCCGCCCACGCCTTCGGCGGCGTCCTTCTCTTCCTGGGTCTCGTAGGGCACGTCGATGAACTTGCCGCCCAGCGATTCGATCTGCTCCTTGACGCTGGGGCGAACGTCCGAGGCCTCGATGACCGCGCCCAGGCGCTTGGCCGTGGCGATGGCCTGCAGGCCCGCGACGCCCACGCCGAGGATCACGACCCGCGCGGCCTTCACGGTGCCGGCGGCGGTCATCAGCATCGGGAAGAAGCGCTGGTACTTGTCGGCGGCGATCATCACGGCCTTGTAGCCGGCGATGTTGGCCTGGGAGCTGAGCACGTCCATGCTCTGGGCACGCGTCGTGCGCGGCGCCGCCTCGAGCGCGAAGCCGGTGAGGCCGGCGGCGGCCACGCGCTGCAGGCCCGCGGCGTCGAAGGGGTTGAGCATGCCCACGAGCACGCTGCCGGACTTGGCGAGCGCGCACTCGGCGTCGCTCGGGGCGCGCACCTTGAGCACGATGTCGGCACCGAAGGCGCCGGCCTGGTCGGTGATCTCGGCACCGGCCGCCTGGTAGGCCGCGTCGGTCACGCTGGCCGCCACGCCCGCGCCGCTCTGCACACGCACCGTGTGCCCCAACGCCACCAGTTTCTTCGCCGTCTCCGGCGTGACGGCAACACGAGTCTCACCCGCCGAGGTTTCGGCAGGTACGCCAATCAACATGACTTGTCCTTTGGTGGAAATGGGCCGGTCCAAGGCCAGCCCGAAGATGGAAAGGGGTCCAACGACCCCGCCGCTCACTCGATGTTCTCGAAGATCGCGGCAATGCCCTGTCCGCCCCCGATGCACATCGTGACCAGGGCATAGCGCCCACCGATCCGCTGGAGTTCGTGCAACGCCTTCACCGTGATGATGGCGCCAGTCGCGCCGATGGGATGGCCCAGGGAGATGCCCGAGCCGTTGGGGTTCACCTTGGCTGGATCGAGCGCCAGCTCCGCGCTGACGGCGCAGGCCTGGGCGGCGAACGCCTCGTTGGCCTCGATCACATCGAGGTCCTTCACCGACAGTCCGGCGCGCTCGAGCGCCGCCCTGCTCGCCGGTACGGGACCGATGCCCATGAACCGGGGGTCGACACCGGCATGGGCATAGCTCACCAGCCGTGCCATCGGCTTCAACCCGCGCGTTCTGGCGGCCGAAGCTTCCATCAGCACCAGTGCCGCCGCCGCATCGTTGATTCCGGATGCATTGCCAGCGGTCACAGTCCCGTTCTCTCTGAGAAAGACCGGCTTGAGCTTGCTCATGTCCGCCAATACCGCCCCGGTGCGGAAGTGCTCATCCTTGTCAAAGACGACATCGCCCTTGCGGCCCTTTTGGATGATGGGGACGATCTGGTCCCTGAACACATCCGCCGCCCAGGCGCGCTCCGCGCGGTGATGGCTTTCCACCGCCAACCTGTCCTGAGCGTCCCGGTCGATGCCCCACTTTCTGGCCACGTTCTCTGCCGTCACACCCATATGGATGCGCTCGAAGGGATCGTGCAGGGCGCCCAGCATCATGTCAGTCATCGAGGTGTCGCCCATGCGTGCTCCCCATCGCGAGGTCGATGACACATAGGGCGCGCGGCTCATGTTCTCGGCCCCTCCCCCAATCGCGATTTCCGTATCGCCCAACAGGATCGCTTGACTGGCGGAAACGACCGCCTGCAATCCAGACCCGCACAGGCGATTCACGTTGAAGGCAGGCGTCGTCTCTGCGCACCCCCCCTCGATGGCCGCAACCCGTGACAGATACATGTCGCGAGGCTCGGTGTTGATCACATGGCCAAACATCACGTGCCCCACATCCGAACCCGGAACGCCGGCCTTGGAGAGAGCTGCTTTGACGACTTCGGCGGCCAGGGTGATGGGAGGAACATCCTTGAGCGCACCACCGAAGGTACCGATGGCGGTGCGCACACCGCTGAGGACAACGACTTCACGATGGGACATGGAAGACTTTCAAAAAAACGGGGATCCTGATGCGCCGGTCACAGGCGCTGCACCTGCTGCCAAGCAAGATCGGCCACCAGCGCGAAGCGGTCTCCAACCTCCTGCGCATTGGCGCTGGATGCAGTGCCTCGGAGATTGCGGCCGCGAATGCCGTGAAGGATGGCTGCGAAGCGGAACATGTTGAACACCACGTAGAACTCGAGGTCGGGGAGATGATGGCGGCCCGACTCGCGGCAGTAGGTCCGCACGTAATCCGCCTCGGACAGGAGTGCCATGCCCGCCAGGTCGGCGCCGAGCAAGCCGTTGTGGATCTCCTGCGGAACCCGATACATCATCAGGTTGTAGGCAAAGTCCGCCAGGGGATGCCCCAGGGTCGAGAGTTCCCAATCGAGCACCGCAACAACGCGAGGCTCCACGGGATGGAAGATCATGTTGTCGATCCGGAAGTCGCCGTGCGTGACGGCAACCTCGTCGTTGGCGGGAATGTGCTCGGGCAGCCATTCCACCAAGCGATCCATCGATGCATGCCGACCCGCGACTTCGTCCTGGAGGTACTGCTGCGACCAGCGCTCGATCTGCCTGGCGATGTAGCCGCCCGCCCTGCCGTAGTCCGACAGGCCCAGCGCGACCGGGTCGTACCGATGCAACTGCGCCAGCGTGGCGTTCATCGCTTCCAGATAGCCGCGCCGGTCCGCTGCGGCTACATCGGGCAGACGTGCGTCCCAGAAGATTCGGCCCTCGACCAGATTCATCACATAGAACCAGCTGCCGATGACCGTGTCGTCCAGGCAGAGGCCATGAACCCTCGGCACCGGAAAGCCGGCCTGCCCCAGGGCCGTCATGACCCGCGCCTCACGCTCGATGGCATGGGCGCCCTTGAGCAGCACACCCGGCGGCTTGCGGCGCAATACATAGGATGCGCGCGGCGTGCGCAACCGGTAGGTCGGGTTCGACTGCCCACCCTGGAACTGGTCGACCCGCATGACGCCCCCGTAGCCGTCCACGTTTTCCGCCATCCAGCGCGCCAGCGCTTCTTCGTCGAACCGGTGCTGTGCGCGAACAGGACGAATGCCCTCCTCTTCGAGAACCGACGTCATTGCCCACCCCCCTGGAGCGCATCCCGCTTGATTTTCTTTGTAAGCGACCACTTGTGGGTCTCGGTCGGACCGTCGTAGATCCGGAAGGCGCGTGTCTCCCGAAAAATCTGCTCAACCACTGAATCGCCCGAAACGCCGCTGGCGCCCATGACCTGCACGCAGCGGTCGGCGATCCGAAACAGCAAGTCCGACACCGCAACCTTGGCCATCGAGCTTTCAGCCGTTCCGGCCGATCCCGCATCCAGCACTCCCGCGCACCAGTCGGTCATCAACTCCGCCTGCTTGAGATCGATCAGGTTGTCCGCGAGCATGAAGCCCACGCCTTCATGGTCCACCAGCAGTTTCCCGAAAGCCGAGCGCGAGGTCGCGTAGCGCACGGCGATCTCATGGGCCCTGGCCGCACCGCCCAGCCAGCGCATGCAATGGGACAGCCGCGCGGGGGACAGGCGGACCTGGGCATACCGGAAGCCCTCATGGGCCGAGCCGAGGACATGGGCGTCAGGCACCTGCAAGCCATCGATCAAAACCTGGGCATGGCCGCCGGGCATGGAGCTGTCGAGCGTGTCGATGACGCGCTCGATCTTGACCGCCGGATGCGGCAAGTCCACGAGGAACATCGTGGCGCGCGCGGGTGTGCCCTGACCGGTGCGCGCCATGACGATGCCGACCTTGGCGCCGACCGCTCCGGTGATGAACATCTTGCGGCCATGGATGTGCCAATCTCCGCCGGCCCCCCCGTGTTGGACCGCAGTGGTCATCAGCATCGACGGATCGGAGCCCGCACCGCCCTCCGCCGCCGGCTCCGTCATGAAGAAGGCTGAGCGCTGCTGGCCGGACACCAGGGGCGCCAGAAAGCGCTCTTTCTGCTGCGGCGTTCCGATCTTGGACAACAGGAACATGTTGCCTTCGTCCGGCGCCATGGTGTTGACCGCCACCGGCCCAAGTGGAGAAAGGCCGGAGCGTTCGAGCACGGCCGCGGTCTCGCGCTGGCTCAGGTGGTGTCCATCCGGCAGGATGTGAGGCGTCAAGACGCCTGCCGCACGCGCCAGGCTTCGCAACTCCAGCACCAGATCTTCCGAGGGCCCATGGGCACCGCAGCGTGGATCCGATTCGTAAGGGATGACGGTCTGGCGGACAAAGGCTTCGACCCGCTCGGCGATCTGCCGGCTGCGTTCGGTGGGAGAAGGACCGAAGGTTTGGTTCATGCTCAAGACGATTTCAAAGGGTGCTGACCAAATGGCCGCCATCGACCACGAGTTCCGCGCCGGTCATGTAGCGCGAGGCATCCGAAGCGAGCAGCAGCAAAGGTCCGTCAAGATCCTCCAGTCGCCCCAGGCGCCGCTGCGGTATGCGTCGCACCAGCGCCCGACCCACGTCCGACGTCCAGAATTCGCCGTTCAACTCGGTGTGGAGGTAGCCGGGCGCGAGGGCGTTGACGCGCGTGCCCTGCCGCGCCAGCTCGAGGGCGAGGCATTTCGTCATCTGCACGACGCCAGCCTTGGACACCGCATACGGAAGCACCCCGCCGGCTTGCCGCAGACCCAGGATCGAGGCGATGTTGATGATGGCGCCGCCGGGGTTGAGCGCCATCAGCCGCGCCGCGGCCTGCGCGACGAAGAACATGCCCTTGAGGTTGGTGTCGATGACGTCGTCCCAGGCCGCCTCGTTCTGATCGAGCGCGGCGCCCTCCCGCACAATGCCCGCGTTGTTCACCAGGATGCTCAGCGTTCCGAGCTCCGAGATCGCGCGGCTGCTGGCCTCGATGTCGCGCACGTCGAGCCGCATCGCGCTGGCCGCCCCGCCTTGCTGGCGGATCTCTGCCACGATGCCGGACAGCGTCTCGGCGCGCCGGGCCGCCAGCACCACCTCGACACCCTGGCGGGCCAGCAACCGCGCGAAATGGGCACCGAGGCCTGAAGAAGCGCCCGTGACAAGCGCACGCTTGCCGTGAAGGTCGTGGGCCATCATTCAGTTTCCTTCGCGGATCGCTCGCGGCATGAGTTCATAGGGATGCTTCCAGCGCGGCAGCTCGCTGATACGTCCTGCCCAGGCCTGGACGTTGGCAAACTGCAATCTGTCGAACCGCGCATCCTCGTCGTAGTAGAGGTAGCCAGCCATCGAGATGTCCGCCACGGTCGGTGCGTCGCCGACCATGAAGCGACGCCCGGCCAGATGCGCGTCGGCGATCTCGTAGGCGGCCTGCGCCTGCGCCCGCAGATAGCCCGTGAGCTGGTTCTCTTCAGCGCCGCGGATGCCGACCATGAAGCGCAGGGTGGCGAACGCCGGCGTGAAACGGTGGTTGTCGAACAGCAGCCAGCGCAGGACCTCTTGCCTGTCCTCGTCGCTCGCCGGTGCGAATCGGCCCGTCGCCCGCGAAAGGTAGTCCAGGATCGCGCCGCTCTGGGTCAGCAACTTGCCGTCCGGCCGTTGCAGCACAGGCAGTTCTCCTTGTGGATTGACGGTGTGTATGAACGCCGCCTTGGAGTCGGGATTGAAGAAGTCGACGAACTCGGATTCCCAGTCGGCCCCCACAAGGTTGAGCATGAGCGCCACCTTGTAGCAATTGCCGGATTCGCCTCGGCAGTAGAGCTTGTAGACGCTCATGGCCGCTCCTCGAGGAGCGACCGTCCCGACGGCTGCGCGCCGCCCGGCAGACCTACTTCTGGCGCCCCGATCGCAGCAGGGTGGCTGCCATGGCCGCCAGGTCCTTGCCAAAGCGCGCGTCCAGGTTCTTGTGCCCCATGAGCAGCCGGAAATACACGGCCCCGTACATCATGTCGAGCGCGGTATCCACATCCAGCTCCGCGGAGAACTCCCCCGTCTCCTGGCCGCGCACGACGACCGCGCGCACATCGGCGCGGCGCTGCCGGAAAAAGCGTTCGCGAAACGCGTCGCGCAGCACGGGATCCGACTGGCCTTCCGCCAGTATCTCCGCCACCATCTTCCCCACTTCGCCGCGGTACTGCCTGACCAGAAGGATCAGGTGCTCGGACATGGCCTCCATCGCCGAATCCGCATCGCGCACCGGCGTGCTGGGAAGCATGAGGTCGATGAACGTGTCGATGACCACCGCATTGCGGTTGGCCCACCAACGATAGATTGTCATCTTGGCCACGCCGGATTCCCGCGCGATCGCATCGATCGTCAAGTCGCCCACCCGCGTGGTGGCGAGCAGATTGCGCGTGGCATCCAGCACAGCGGTGCGGGACTGCTCGCTGCGCGGACGTCCGGTGTTGCGCGTGCCCTGACGGTTGGCGACGGTGGGAGCGGTGCTCATCGGAGAGGCTGATTCCAAGACATTGGGTCATAGTTTAGTGTCCGTGGGGGAGGGACGGATCAGCCGCCGGGCGGGCGCACGAACAGCGTGGTGCCGCTCACATGCCGGGAAGCGTCGGTCATGAGGAAGTGCGCCAGGCCGATGATGTCCTCGGGCTGACCCAGGCGTCCTCCCGGATAAGAAGCGGCAATGCGCTCCATGTATTCCGACGTCATGTGGTCGTTGGCCATGGGCGTGTTGGTAAGCCCCGGGGCGATGGCGGTCACGGAAATGCCCTCTCCACACACTTCCTGATGCAAGGTGTTGGTGAAGCTGGTGACCGCCGCTTTGGTGGCACCGTAGGCGGCGCCGCCAGGCATGCTCCTGACACCCAGTGCGGAGGTGAAGTTCACGATTCGCCCGTTCCGTTGGCGGATCATCTGCGGCAGTACCGTCCGTGCGAACAGGAAGGTTCCCATCACATTAACCTCGAAGATGCGCTTCCAGTCGGCCAGCGTGTGGTCCTTGACGAGGCACCGGTGCAGCTGGCCCGCGTTGTTGATCAGCCCGTCGATGCGTCCCCATTGGTCCAACGTCGTTTCCACCGTCCGCGCCACGGCTTCCTCGTCGGTGACATCGCATTCGACGGCCACGGCCCGCTGCATACCAATCTCGTTGGCGACCTGATGCGCCGATTCGAAGTCTCGGTCGATGACGGCGATCTTCGCGCCTGCATCGGCCAGGCCGATGGCCATGGCCCTGCCGATTCCGCTCCCGGCACCGGTGATGAGCACCACCTTGTCCTCAATGGAGAAGTTGGCGGCTCGATAGCTTTGCTGCTTCATGGAAATCCTCGAATTGCGGGTCAGAACGCCGTCTGCGAAGAGCCCTTCAGACCGAGTCGTTGCCGCGCCTCGGACGGCGTGGCCACCTCCAGACCCAGCGATTCGATCGTTGCGCGGACCTTCGAGACCTGGGCGGCGTTGGATGGTGCGAGTTGCCCCTTGCCGATGTAGAGGCTGTCCTCCAGGCCCACACGCACGTTGCCGCCCGAGATAGCGCTCGCAGTGGCAAAAGGCATCTGGTGGCGCCCCGCCGCCATGACCGACCACTCGTAATCGTCGCCGAACAGCTTGTCGGCGATATGCCGGGCATGGTTCAGGTTGTCGATGTCCGCGCCGATCCCGCCGAGGATGCCGAAGACCGTCTGCACGAAGAGCGGCGGCTTCACGAGCTTGCGGTCCAGGAAATGCGCCAGCGAGTACAGGTGGCCGATGTCGTAGCACTCGAACTCGAAGCGAGTGCCATGCCCTTCGCCGAGTTCATGCAGGATGTACTGGATGTCCTTGAAGGTGTTTCTGAAGATGCCGTCGCGGGAGTTCTCCAGGTAAGGGGCCTCCCAGGCGTGCTGGAAGTCCTTGTACTTCTCCAGCATGGGGAACAACGCGAAGCTCATGGAGCCCATGTTCAGCGAGCACATCTCCGGCGACGCCCGCCGGGCGGCCGCGATCCGTGCGTCCAGCGTCATCCATTGGGCGCCGCCCGTCGTGATGTTCACCACCGCGTCGGTCGACTGCTTGATCTCTGGAAGAAACTGCATGAAGGTGTCCGGATCGGCGGTCGGCTCGCCATTACTCGGATCCCGCGCATGCAGGTGAAGGATCGCAGCGCCCGCCTCGTACGCCTGCCTCGCGCTTGCCGCGATTTCGGCCGGTGTGATCGGCAGGTGCGGACTCATGCTCGGGGTGTGGATGCTGCCGGTCACCGCACAGCTGATGATCACTTTGCCCTTGCTGTTTTTCATTCTGAGATCTCCTGTTATGAAGGATCGCGCCGTCGCTGTTCCGCCGGTTCACCGAAGCGGAGAGAAAGGCGCGGGGATGTAGATCGAGGACTTGGCACCGTCGAGCCATTGCAGCGAACCGCGCGGCGGCCACAGCCCTTTCTGGAAGGCATCGGCACGCACGGCCTGACGCTGGTCCAGCGTTTCGAACGGCCAGATATGGACGATGCGCGGGGGTCCCGACAGCGACTTCAGGGCCGCGACCAGCGGCGACAAGGTGACACGCCCGGGCGCGGCTTCCTGCCACGCAGCGATCGTCTGCGGCAGGGCCTGCGGCGCATCCTTCAGCGCATAGGTTCGGATCTCATAGAAGCCACCGAGCTTGCCGCCCGCATGCACCGGCAGCCCAGGAAAGCTCGCGAAGAGACCCTGGTCCAGCCCGACGAGGCTGCCGATGGCGTCGGGCTGGGGCGCCAGTTCGGCTTCCCCGAGCGGCTGCTCATCGAGTGCCTGGGCGGAGGGAAAGCTCCGCAGCACCACGATCTCGTTGAGCGAGCCGATCTCCGAGATCCAGCAGCCCAGCAGCGCTGGCGCCCGCGGGCCGGACAATGACTTGTGGATGCCGTCGAGCACGGCGGCGACGCCACCCGGGATGCATTGGAGCGTGGTGAGGTTGAGAACGGTTGGATCCTGCGCCATGGGTCTGGAGAGGTTGGAAGTCTTGGAGGCTGCGACCACGGCTTCAGCGCCAGCGCAGCAGATAGTTCTCGCAACGCTGGAGCACGCTGTTGCTGACGAGACCGATCAGCCCGAGCACCACGATCCCGGCGAAGAGGTCGGCCGACTGGAAGGCTCGGCCGGCCAGCAGGATGGCGGTACCCAGACCGGGCTGGCCGGTCAGCATTTCCCCCACGATGGAAAGGATCAGGGCCACCGTCATCGAGAGCTTCATGCCCGACACGATGTCGGGCACCGCATTCGGCAGGCCCACCTTCATGACGAAGGACAGTTTTCCAAGGCCCAGGACATGTGCGACCTCCTTGAGCCTTGGCTCCACGGTCGCGAAGCCATGGACCGTCGCGAGCAGCGTGGGCCACAGCGAGCCGAAAGCCACCACTCCGATGACCATGGCTGGCGTCAGGCCGAAGAAAACGATGGCAACCGGCACCACCGCCGAAGCCGGCAGTGGCCGGATGAACTCGAGCAACGGTCCGACGTACACACGGCCCTGCGACCAGACGCCCAAGGTGGCGCCCAGAATGATCGCGATCAGGCTGGCCAGCAGCCAGCCCCACAGCATGCGCAGGGTCGTCTGCATCGTCTGATCCGCGAGCTCCCCCTCACGAAACCCCCAGACCAGCGCCTCGACGGCGGCCCTTGGGGTTGGCAGATAGATCTTGCCCACCAGCCCGGTCACGGTGACCGCGTGCCACAGCAATCCAAGCAGGAACAACCCTGCGATCGCATGGAGCGAACGGGAAGCAACGCTCATGACGGCAATCCCTCTTGTGGACTGCTCAAGCCGAGGCCTGCCATCAGGCGCCCTTGCGTCTTCACGAGAATGAGGTTCAGCGCCCAGCCAAGCACACCCACCCAGAGCAGATAGCCGAACATTTCCGCCGGCTTGAGCGCGACCTGCGCGGTGACCAGTCCATAGCCCAGTCCATACGGATTGGCCACGATCTCCACCGTCACCGCGACCACCAGGGCGATGCCGATCGCCAACCGCAGCGCCACGATCAGCCGCGGCGCCACCGAGGGCAGAACGATCTTGAGCACGCGCGCCAGGTAGCCCAGCTGCAGCACGTCCGCGACTTCGATCAGCCGTCGATCGACACTTGCGACGGCGCCCTGGACAAGGATCAAGATCGGCCAGAAGGTGGCAAATCCGACGACGGCGCTTTCCATGTGGATGCCGAAACCGAAGGCCGTCATCGCCAGGGGAATGAGCGCCACCGACGGCATGGGTCGCAGCAACTCGATGGGCGCATCCAGCAAGCGCGCAACCCTTGGCGACAGCCCCAGCACCAGTCCTCCTGCAAGACCGAGGACCGCGCCGTAGACCAGGCCCATGCCCGCGCTGGCCAGGGTCTGGGCCGTCTTGTCGAGCAGAATTCCGCTTGAGAACATTCCCCACAGCGCCCGCAGCACCGTGCTGGGCGGGACCACGTTGTCGCTCAGCGAGCCGGATACGTTGGCCGCGATCTCCCAGATGCCGAGCAGGCAGACGGGCACGATCAGTCCCTTGCCGGCATTCATGCGGCCTCCTTGTGCATGAGACCGTGGAGTTCCCGCCGCAAACGAACAAACTGGGCGTCCTCACGCGTCGTCAACTGATCGCGTGGCGTCGGCAACGCGACATCGATGACGCGATCGACGCGTCCAGGGTTCGCGTCGAGCGCAATCACCTGATCGCCCAAATAGATCGCCTCTTCCAGGTCGTGGGTCACGAACAGCACCGTCATATCTCGGCTCGCGGCGATGGACAGGATCTCGTCCTGAAGGGACTGACGCGTCATGGCATCCAGTGCGCCGAAAGGCTCGTCCATCAGCAGCAGACGAGGCTCCTGCGCCAAGCAACGCGCGATCTGCAGGCGCTGCTGCATGCCGCCCGACATCTGGCCGGGGTACTTGCGGGCATGGTCCCGAAGACCTACGGTCTTCAGAAGCTCGTGAATGCGATCGGCGCGCTCCGGGCGGGGAATGCCCGCGGCCTCCAACGCCAGGGAAACGTTACCGGCCACGCTGCGCCATGGCAGCAGCGCGCGGCCGTAGTCCTGGAACACCACCGCCATGTCGCGCCGTGGCCTGCCAAGCGCCTGATCCGCGAAATGAACACTTCCGCTCGAGGGCGTGACGAGCCCGGCGGCGACTCGCAGGACCGTCGTCTTGCCGCAGCCGGATGGACCGATGATGCAGGCGAACCCGCCGGCAGGAATCGTGAACGACACGCCGCTGAAGACCGGGCGTCCCGCATAGGACACCGAGACGTCTCGGAAGGTCAGTCCGGAAGATCGTTGGGGGATGCAGTCACTGCGCATACAGCCGTCCCACCTCCGGATTGGTGCGCAACATGCCTTGCTCGCGCATCATGGCGATCGTGGCGGCCAGCGTGGCGGGGTCACGCGCCGTCACCAGCTGGGGCATGGGAATCTTCGCGGCCACGTCCGGGGGCAGGCCCGTGAACCTGGCGATCTGAACCTTGGTCTGATCCGGATTCGCTTCGGCGAAGGCAATGCCCTTCTTCAAGGCCTCCCGGAACTTCGCAATGACATCGGGATTCGCTTTCGCATAGTCTCGGGTCGAGACGTAGTAGAAGATCGGCATCGGCTGCTCGAAGTTGGACACCATGGAAGTGACCACGTAGCCGGTATTGCTCTCCAGCATGCGCCCCAGCATGGGCTCGGCGGTGATGACCGCATCCACGCTGCCTCCGCGGATCAGGTCCGGGTGCTGCGGAAACCCGCTCTCCACGAAGGTCACCCGCTTGGCGTCAACGCCATTGAGCGCGAGCCACTTGCGAAACCACACATGGAGGATGGCGCCAACGCCAGGCACGCCCACCTTCTTGCCCACGAAATCCTGCGGCTTCTGGATTCCGGAGCCGTTGCGAGCGAAGGCCGCGAAGTTCTTGCTGGTCTTGGCGCCCACGCTGCCTTCGGCAATGACAACAAGATCCAGGCCGCCATCCACCGCCTGCAGGAAAGTGGTGGACGTGATCGTTGCCACCTGTACCGCACCCGACTGGAGCGCCGGCGGCATCGAGGGATTCAGCGGAATGAGCTTGAGCTCCACGGGCAGTCCAGCGTCCTTGAAGTAGCCCTCCGAGGAAGCCATGAACGCCCCAGCGATCTCCGCCGTTGCGACATGGCCCAGCACGAGCGGTTTGGGCTGTGCCAGTGCCGGACCTGCCATCAGCGAGGCGGTCAATGCCAGCGCGATCACTTTTGCAAAGATCTTGAATGTCATGGGTGTCTCCTGTTTTTTGAGGGGGCGAGCGTGTAAACCGTATGCGGCAGTCAGAGAAGGTCGGGGTTGGGCAGCAGGATCACCTTTCCTGCACGGCCGGTACGCGCCGCGTGTGCGACGGCGGTCTTGACGTCGTCCATGGGGTAAATCGCCTCCACCCGGACGTCGATCACACCCTGCTCGATCAGCTTCGCAATCACGTCGTACACGGCGTTGCGCTCTTCGACAGACGCGTTCTCGAACCAGTGCGTGAACCAGTAGCCGCGAAGCGCGATGTTGCGGAACACGAGGTCCGATGCGTCGACACGGCAGGATGCGGAAGACAGCAGGCCGTAGGTCACGACAGTCCCGCCGTCCACCAGGCAGCGGCCCAGGGCGGCAGTACCCTCACCCGCGACTGCATCGAATGCCAGTCGAATCGGTGCACCACCCACGGCAGCCTGAATGCGTTTGGTCAGATCGGGCCCATCCGCAACCACGGCATCGGCGCCGCTGGTCATCACGGCTTCGATCTGGCTCTCGCTGCGCACGATGCTCACCGTACGCACGCGCATGTGCTTGGCCAGCTTGATGACGTTGTGCGCCACGGCCGAGTTGCCGGCGTTCTGCAGAACCCATTCACCCGGCTCGAGTGCGACGAAGCCCTTGAGCATGTGCCATGCGGTTGCCGGATTCACCGCCATCATGGCGAGTTGGTGGATGTCGGCGGTCTTCGGCAGCGGCCGAAGCCCTGCCGCGGGAGCTGTGACCTGCTGGCACCAGTTGCCGCGGCCCGCGAACAGCGCCAGCACCCGGTCACCGATCCGAAGATGCCGGACATCCTTGCCGAGCTTGCGGACCTGTCCGACCGCCTCGCCGCCAGCCAGGCAAGGCAACGGCGGCGGACGCGCGCCGAACCGGCCCTGGAAGTTGAGAAGGTCGGAAGGATTGATCGGGGCGGCCAGGATGTCGAGAACCACCTCATTCGCACCGGGTTCATCTGGTTCTGGCACATCGACCAGCGCCACGAGGTCGGGATCCGAGCCGAATCCCAGGATATGTACAGCTTTCATCCGCCGCTCCATCGTGTTCAGGCTTAGGGCCGCCGCGCGCATCAGCGGGCGACGTTCACAATGGTCTTGCCCAGGTTGGCCCCCTTGAGCATCCCGATGAAAGCGGCCGGTGCGTTTTCCAGACCGTCTACGGCATGCTCGGCGTAGCGCAGCTTTCCTTCCTTGAGCCAAGCGGAGAGGCGCGCCAGCGCCTCGGCATTGCGAGGGGCCCAGTCACCCACGATGAAACCCTCCATGCGGGCGCGGCTGGTGAGAAAGTAGCGCATGCTGCGCGGCCCCATGTCGGGCTCGGTGAGGTTCGATTGGGAGATCTGGCCGATCACCACCACGCGCGCTTTGAAAGACAGGTGATTGAAGACGGCTTGCGAGATCGCACCGCCCACGCCATCCAGATAGACGTTCACGCCATTCGGGCAAACGGCAGTGAGCGCGGCTTGAATATCGCCCACGGTCTTGTAGTTGATGGCGTGATCGAAGCCCAGTTCGTTCACGCAGTAGGCGAGCTTGTCGTCGTCGCCTGCAATGCCGACGACGGTGCATCCGGCGAGCTTGGCGATCTGGCCAGCGATCTGGCCCACCGCGCCCGCCGCACCGGAGATCACTACCACGTCGCCAGGAACAGGTTGAGCGACGTGAAGCAGCGAGAAGTAGGCGGTCAGACCCGGCATGCCAAGCACACCGAGCGCGGTCGATGGCGGGGCAAGCTCGGGGTCGATCTTGCGCAATTGAGAGGCGGCAATCGCTGCGAACTCCTGCCAGCCACCAGGTCCCTCGACGATGTCGCCGGGCGCGAATCCCGGCGCATGGCTTTCGACAACCCGGCCCACCGTGCCGCCTACCACGACCTCACCGATGGCCACAGGGGCCGCGTAGTTCTTGGCGTCGCTGATACGACCGCGCATGTAGGGATCCAGTGAGAGAACCAGCGTCTGGACCAGCACTTGCCCGGCGGACGCGATGGGCATGTCTGCGCTCGTGAGCTCAAAGTTTTCCGGTGCCGGCATGCCAGTGGGGCGGCTCTTGAGGGTGATCTGGCGGTTTCGCGGATGTGACATGGGTTGATGCGGCTGTTCGTACAAAAGGGTTCGGCTGACCTGCTATCCAGGAAGAAGATCGGGAGCCGACACTTTCGATACTATACGGCTAGTATCGAAATTAGCGCAGGGAAAACCCTCTGTAGCCCAAACGGGTGCTCGGCCGGTCTTGGTGTGCTTCTTCGGGGATGACGGCATTTCCATTGCCGAGCCGTGCGCCGTCAGCGCTTGCGGTCATTCACATCAGCGCGCGACAACCTACAGCGATGCGAACGCTCGTTCGTGACGATGATCGAATGGCAGCCACTTCACGCCCGTGATGCCCCTGTAGGCTTCTTTGCGGCAGCGATCTTCATGCGAGTCACGCCACTGGCGCCACTTTGAAATCGACCCGGTATTGCGCTGCATCGAGTCGGGCCAAGAGGTCGAAATTTCTGGGCCCGCCCGCATCAAGCGCGGCAACGAGGGTCCCTGATATCGGGATGGTCGGTCCCCAGCGAGTGCTGACGACTACGAGGCATTGAGCGACGCCGAACACACCTGTCTACGTCCTCGTCGCGACTTGACAGAGCTGCTCTGGCGATCAAACGGAGCGCTGGCGGCCGCACTCGAGGCCATGGTTTCCAGCGCCGCTGCTCTCTATTTCCCCTGAAACTTCGCAGCTCTCTTCTGCGCCCAGGCCGACTGCCCCTCGCGCAGATCTTCCGAGAGGTAGGCCCTGCGAATGCTCGCGTCGAGCGCCTGCGGGTCGAGCGTGCCGCGCGCGATGCGGTTGAGGTGATGCTTCATGCCGGTCAGCGCGATCGGCGCCATCGACGCGCAGTCGCGCACCAGGGCACTGATCTCCTCCTCCAGCTGATCGGGGTCGACGAGCTGCGTCAGGTAGCCGATGCGCTTCATCTCCACGGCATCGATCTTGCGCGCCGTCAAGAACAGCAGCTTGGCGTTGTCCAGGCCGAGGCGGCTCACGTAGCGCTCCAGGCCCGAGCGGTAGTAGTGCAAGCCGAGGCGTGCGGCGGGCATGAACATGTCGATGCCCGTGGCCCCGACACGGAAATCGCAGGCGAGCGCGAGATCGGTCGCGCCGCCATACACGCCGCCATGCAGCACCGCAACCGTGACTGCACGCGCCATCTCCAGCGCATCGACCACCCCCTCGAAGTCGACCTTGCGCTCTGCGCCGATGCTGCCGATGTCGTAGCCGCTGCAAAAGTACTTGCCGCTGCCGCGCAACAACAGCACCAGCACTTCCGGCCGCGCGTCGACCTCGGCAATCAGCGCAGCCAGCCGCTCGAGGTCGTCGGCGCTCAGGCGGTTGGCCTGTGCGGGGCGCCGCAGGCGAATGGTCGCGACCGCGCCCTCGATGCGAAGCTCGGGCAGGTCGGAGGAATCGGTGGGTTCGGTGATCGCGTTCATCGGCCTTGGAAAATGGGAGGACGTTTGGCGAGGAAGGCGCGGCGGCCCTCCCTGTAGTCTTCGCTGTCGAAGCATTGCAGCACGAGCGGCGCGATCTCGTCGGCCGCGGCGCTGTCCGAATAGCCCTCGAACGCCTGGATGGCTTTCTTGGCGGCGAGCACCGTGAGCGGCGCATTCGCGGCGATCCTCTGCGCATAGGCGCTCACGGCTTCATCGAGCGCGACATCCTCGACCACCGTGTTGACCAGACCGAGCCGCAAGGCCTCGGGGGCTTCGAGGAAGCGCGCGCTGAAGAGGATGTCCTTCGCGGCCGACGGCCCGACCAGCCGCGCCAGCGCGGCCACGCCACGGTAGTCGTAGCCCAGGCCGAGCCTGGCGGCCGGAATGGCGAAGCGCGAGGACGACGCCGCGATCCGGATGTCGGCGGCCAGCGCGATGGCCAGGCCGCCGCCCACGCAATAGCCCTGGATCATCGCGACCAGCGGCTTGCTCAATGCGGCCAGGCCGGCATGGCCACGCGCGGCGATCTCGTCGTAGCTCTTCTTCTGCGCCGCGTCGGCGCGGTGCCGTTCGAACTCGGAGATGTCGGCGCCCGAGACGAAGGCCTTGCCGCCCGCGCCCTTCATCACGACCACGCGCACGCCCGGATCGCGCTCGAAAGCCTCCGCCACCGCGCCCAGTCCCTGCCACATGTCCAGCGACATCGCGTTGCGGCGCTCGGGATAGTTGAAGGTGATCCAGCCGATGCCCTCGCGCACCTCGCCGAGGATGCGGCCCGTGCCCAGCGACTGCAGGACTCGGTCCTGCGCCTTCATGCCACCACCCCTTCCTTGCGCAGCGACGCGACGGACTCGTCGCCGTAGCCAAGCTCGCGCAGCACTTCATCGGTGTGCTCGCCCGCATCGGGCGCCGCGCGATGGAAGGCCTCGGCGTGCGGGCAGTCCGACAGGTTGATCGGCGAGCGCAGCAGTTCCAGCGTACCCAGCGCCGCATGGGGCGCCGGACGCGTCATGCGCAGGTGCCGGGCCTGCGCATCCTCGAAGGCCTGGCCGATGTCGTAGACGGGGCCGCAGGGCACGCCCGCATCGTTCAGCCGCTCCACCAGTTCGCGCACGCCGAAGCCGCGCGTGATGGCGCCGATGGCCTCCTCGAGCTCGCGCCGGTGCGCGAGACGCGAGGGCTGATCCTTGTAGCGCTCGTCCTGCGCCAGATGCGGGGCGCCGAGCACCTCGCACAGCCGGGCCCACATCGCGGCGCCAGGCCCGCAGATGTTGACCTTTCCGTCGCGGGCATCGAACGTGCCCATCGGCACCAGCGTGGGATGCGAATTGCCCTCCTGCCGCGGCACCTCGCCCTCGACCGTGTAGCGCGCGCCCTGGAAGTCGAGCTTGTTGAGCATGGCCTCCAGCAGCGAGGTATGCACCCACTGACCGCGGCCCGTGCGTTGGCGGTGCAGCAGGGCCAGCAGGATGCCCTGACCCAGGAACATGCCCGAGGTGGTGTCTGAGATCGCGATGCCGGTGCGGTAGGGACCGCGCCCGGGTTCGCCCGTGACCGAACTCAGCCCGCTCATGCCCTGCACGATCTGGTCGAGGCCCGGGCGGCCCGCGTACGGGCCGGTCTGGCCGAAGCCCGAGATGCTGGCCAGGATGATCCGCGGATTGATCGCGCGCAACGCCTCGTAGCTCAGGCCCAGGCGCTCCTTGACCGAGGCGCGGAAATTCTCGACCACGACGTCGCTGCGCTCGACGAGCTGGCGCAGCACGCGCATGCCTTCGGGGGTCTTGAGGTTGACGCTCAGGCTGCGCTTGTTGCGGTGCAGGTTCTGTTCGTCGGAGCCGCGGCGCGGCCCGAGCGTGGGCTTGCGGTCGGGCGGGTCGATGCGCACCACGTCGGCGCCCCAGTCGGCCAGCAGGCGCACCGCGACCGGGCCCGCGCGCGCGATGGTGAGGTCGAGCACGCGGCAGCCCGTGAGCGGCAGGTCGGAAACGATGGAATGGGGCATGGTGGACTCGTGCGCTGGATGCATCACTGGATGGCGGCCACGGCGCCGGGGTCGACATAGATCGTCGAGCGCTGGCCGATCTCGAGCACCGTGGACGGCGCGGCGTGCACCTTGAGCGAGGCCCCGCCTCCGCTGGGTCGCACCAGGTAGTTCCAGTACTCACCGAGGTAGGTGCGTCCGACGACCGAGACGTCGCCCAGCGCCACCGCGCCCGCGGGCGCGGCATCGAGGTACAGCGACTGGGGTCGGATCGAGGCCAGCAGGCGGGCGCCGCCGGCCGCGCCCCCGGGCAGCGCGAAGCCCGCCGCCAGCCCGTCGAGCCGCAGGCGGTCGCCGTCGAGCTCGCCCTCGACCAGGTTGGTCTTGCCGATGAAGCCCGCGACGAAGGGCGTTCGCGGGCGGTTGTAGAGGTTCCACGGGGTGTCGATCTGCTCGAGCCGGCCCTGGTGCAACACCGCGATGCGGTCGGAGATCGCCATCGCCTCGGCCTGGTCGTGCGTCACGTAGACCGTGGTGAAGTGGAACTGGTCGTGCAGCCGGCGGATCTCGGTGGCCATCTCTTCGCGCAGATTGGCGTCGAGATTGGACAGCGGCTCGTCGAGCAGCAGCACTTCGGGCCGCACGATCATCGCGCGCGCCAGCGCCACGCGCTGCTGCTGTCCGCCCGAGAGCTCGGCCGGGTAACGTTGCGCGAGGGCGCCGAGCTTGACCACGTCGAGCATCTCCGCCACGCGCCGCGCGATCTCCGCATCGGGTGTCTTGCGCACCCGCAGGCCGAAGCCCACGTTCTGCGCCACCGTCATGTTCGGCCAGATCGCGTAGCTCTGGAAGATCATCGACATGCCGCGGTGCTCGGGCGACACCGAGCGCGCGGGCGACGAGATCTCGGCACCGTCGACCACGATCGTGCCGTCCGACGGCTCGATGAAGCCCGCGATCATGCGCAGCGTGGTGGTCTTGCCGCAGCCCGAGGGGCCCAGCAGCGTGACCAGTTCGCCGCGCTGCAGCTGCAGCGAGACCGCATCGACCACCGGCGTCGCGCCGTAGCGCTTGCTGAGGTTCCTGAGTTCGAGTTTGGACATGCGTCGGTTCTCTTTTGTGTGCATGCGGGTTCAGGAGCGGCGCAGCATGAAGTCGCGGCCCGCGAGCCTCATGCCGATTCCCACGACGATGGTCACGATCACCACCAGCACCACGCCCATCGCGGCGAGCGTCTCGTAGTTGCCCTGTTCGCTGAGGTCGAGCGTCAGCACCGACACCACGCGAGATTCGGGACCGGTGAGGAAGACCGCGGTCGACAGCTCCTTCGTGCAGATGACGAACACCAGGATGAAGGCCCCCACCAGCGTCTTCTTGAGCAGCGGCGCCACCACCTGCGTGAGCACCGTGAGGCGTCCGCCGCCGAGGATGCGCACCGCCTCCTCGAGCTCCGGGTTGAGTGCGCGCACGCCGGCCGAACTCGCCGCCACCGAGATCGGCAGGAAGCGCGTGGTGAAGGCGATCACGATCAGCACGCCCATGCCGTAGAGGCTGAAAGGCGGCCCGGCGTAAGCCGCATACAGGCCGATGGCCAGGATCAACCCCGGGACCGCCACCGGTGCCAGCGCCATGAACTGCACGAAGGTGGGAAAAGGCGTGATGCGCCGCTGCGTGGCGTAGGCGATGCAGATGCCCATGCCCACGCACACCAGCGCGGTGGCGCCGGAGTACAGCACGGTGTTGAGGATGGCCGCGCGCACGGTCAGCTGCTCGAAGAAGATGCTGTGGAAGTTCGCCAGCGTCAGGTTGTCCAGCGACAGCCCGCGGCCCCAGGCCTTGGACAGCGACGCCAGGATCAGGATGGCCAGCGGCAGGATCACCGTGAGCAGCGCGACCAGCACCGAATAGCCCAGCAGCAGCCACTTCCACGAGCCGATGTCGAAGGGCCGGCGCTCGCCGCCCTTGCCCGACACCGACACGTAACCGCGGCGCGCGAGCAGCTTGCGCTGCAGCATCAGCAGCACGATGGTCAACAGCAGGATCGGCATCGAGAAGGCCGCGGCGCGCTCGACCTGCAGCGGATACTGGAAGAACGACACGATCTGCGTCGTCGCGAGGTTGATGCGCGCCGGAATCGCGATCAGCGCCGGCGTTCCGTAGAGCGCGATCGCCTCGAGGAAGATCAGGATCGCCGCGCCCACGATCGAGGGCAGCACCAGCGGCAGCGTCACCCGCGCCATGGTCTGGAACTTGCCGGCGCCATGGATCGATGCCGCATCCTCGAGCTCGGTCGACACCAGGTCGAGCGCCGACTTCGTGAACACGTAGATCAGCGGGTAGGTGTACAGCGCGATGACGAAGGCCAGGCCCCAGAAGCTGAAGATGTTGAACGGCCCCTTGGCGGTGCCCAGGAGCTCGACCACCAGTCGGTTGAGCCAACCCGCGTTCGGGCCCGCGAGCAGGATCCAGGCGATGGCGCCGAGGAAGTTGGGCATCACGAAGGCCGCGAGCACGCTCAGGTGCGTGAAGCCTCGGCCCGGCATGTTGGTGCGCGAGACCGCGAGCGCCAGCGGCACGCCCAGCAGCAACGCCAGCGCGGTGACCGCCGCGCCGAGATAGAGCGAATTGAGCAGCGCCTGCAGATTGCGGCTGCGGCCGAGTGCCTGGGCGTAGCTCTGCAGCGACCATTGGCCCTCGGCGGTATGGAAGCTGTCCCACACCAGCCGCAGGATCGGGTTGGCCACCAGCAGCAACAGCACCGCGATCAGCACGGCGAAGAACCAGATCGCCGGGTCGCCCAGGCGATGCGGCGTGCGGCGCGCCACCGGCAGCGCGAGAACGACGGCCTTAGACACCGAAGGCATCCCGCCAGAGCTCGATCACCTTGGGAATCTGCGCCACCATCTGCGGCGGCGTGGGCGCCAGCAGCGGGCTCGCGTCGCTCAGGCCGAGCACGCCGGGCGCGGGCTTGGCATTGGCGCGCAGCGGCACGCTGAATTCCTCGACCGAGATGCGCTCCGTGTCCTCGCTGCCGAGCAGCCATTCCATGAACAGCCGCGAGGCGTTCGGCCGCCGGGTGTTGGCCATGATCGCCGACGGCGAAAGGATCAGCACCGGGCCCTCTTTCGGCGCAAGCGTGGCCACGGGGTTGCCGCGCGAGGCCGAGCGCGCGGCCAGGCTCATCGGGCCGGCCGAGATCGACGCCTCGCCGGAGATCACGGTGGTCACCGCATCGATGGTGGAGCGGCTCACGTGCGCCTTGGCGGCCGCGAGCTTGGCGAACCAGCCCTCTCCGAAGAGCTTGCGCATCTCGATGCACCAGGCGCCTGCCGCGCCGCTGTAGGCCGGGTGCGCCACCAGCGCGGCACCGCTCCACTTCGCATCGAGCAGGTCGTTCCAGCTCTTGGGCGCGGCTGCGGCCTGCACCTTCTGCGTGTTGTAGATCAGGCCCATCATGAAACAGCTGGAAGCGTGGAAGTACGCATCCGGGTCCATGTTCTGCACCCGCTTGTCCTGCCGCGCCACCGCGGCCGGCAGGTACTTCAGCAGCAGGTTGCGGCCCTTGAGGTCGACGTAGTGCGCGAGATCGGTGGAGGTGAACACGTCGCAGTTGGGCGTGCCGGCCTTCAGGTCCTGGTTCAGGCGCTGGAACGCCACCTGGGCGGTGGTGCGCACGACGTTGACCTTCACGCCCGGATAGCGGGTGCTGAAAGTTCGACCCATCTTCTCGGCCACCTCGGAGGTCTGCGGCACCGTGTACCAGGTGAGCTCGCCCTCCTTGCGCGCCGCCTCGTGCAGCGTGGCCAGGTTGATGGGCTGGGCTCGCACGACATAGGGGGCGGCCAGGGCACCGGCGGCCAGGAGGCCGAACTCTCGTCTGCGCAACTGCATGGATGTCTCCTTGAATCGGGACCGATCGGCGTCGGCCAACAAAGTATGCACAACATCAAACAATAAATACACTAGGTGTTTGTATGAATCCATTGACGGCGATCATGGCCGTCTAATCGCGGCCCATGACACAAAGCGTCGCCATCCACATCCATCGCCACGGCGATGCCGAGGTTCTGTCAGACACGACGGTCGAGGTGCCGCCGCCCGCCGCGGGCGAGTTGCAGATCCGCCAGAGCGCTATCGGGCTGAACTTCGCCGACATCTACCAGCGCCGCGGTTCGCACGGCCCGCACGCAGCGACCCCGTTCCCGATCACGCTGGGCGCGCAGGGCGCGGGCGTGGTCGAGGCGATCGGAGCCGGCGTGACGGGTTTCGCGCGCGGACAGGCGGTGGCGTACGTGCATGCCGGCGCCTACCAGGTGACGCGCAACCTCCCTGCGCACCGTGTGGTGCCGCTGCCAGACACCGTGTCGCAGGAACTGGCCGGCGCCACCTTGCTGCGCGGTCTCACCGCCGAGTACCTGCTGCGACGGCTGCACGTGGTGCGACCCGGCCAGACCGTGCTCGTGCATGCGGCCGCCGGCGGTATGGGCGTGATCCTGTCGCAATGGGCGCGCGCGCTCGGCGCGACCGTGATCGGCACCGTGGGCTCGCCCGAGAAGGCGCGCGTCGCGCTTTCGCACGGCTGCCACCATGCGATCGACTACCGCCGCGAAGACTTCGCGGCACGCACCCTGGCGCTCACCGGTGGCGGGGGCGTCGACGTGGTCTACGACGCGGTCGGCAAGGACGTCTTCCTGTCCTCGCTGAAATGCACGCGTCCGCGCGGCATCGTGATCAGCTACGGCACCGCCTCGGGCGACGTCGAGGCCTTCGACCTGCAGTTGCTCCATTCGAAGTCGCTGAGCGTGTGCCGTCCGACGCTGCGCAGCTTCATCGCCGACCCCCAGGAACTGCGCGATGCTGCGCGGGCCTTTTTCGGCGCCTTGACCGAAGGGCAGGTGCGGCTGGAGATCGGTCATCGCTATGCGCTGGCCGACGTGCGGCGCGCCCACCGCGAACTCGAGGGCCGCGCCACCACCGGCGCGACCGTGCTCATTCCCTGAAAGAGAGGACGACCGCCATGCGACTCTTTCATGCCTGGCTGTCCAGCGCCTCGCGCCGCGTGCGCCTGTGCCTGGCCGAGAAGCGGATCGACTATGAAAGCGTTGCCGTCGATCTCGGCAAGCAGGAGCAGCACGCGCCCGCGTTCCTCGCGATGAATCCGAACGGCGTGGTACCCGCGCTGGAGATCGCACCGGGACGCTTTCTTCACGAGAGTTCGACCATCTGCGAGTTCCTCGACGACATCCAGCCCACGCCGCCCCTGCGCCCCGCCGATCCCTACGCGCTCGCCCAGCTGCGCAACTTCGTGCGCTGGACCGACGAGAAAGCGCTGCCGAACTTGCTGATCCTCAACTGGAGCCTGATGCTGCAGCCGATGGCCCGGCAGTGGAGCGATGAGGAACTGCAGCAGAAGATCGCCCGCATCCCCACGGCCGAGCGGCGCGAAGCCTGGGTCCGAATCGCGCGCCAGCCCTATTCCGACGAGGAGAAGGCCGAGGCCCGGCGCAAGCTGTTGCTGCTCGTCGACAAGATGGAGGCCATGCTCGCCGGCTCGGCGTCGCCCGCACCTTCGGCCTGGCTGATCGGCGAGCACTACTCGCTGGCCGACATCGCCGCCGTGCCCTTCATCGCCCGCATCGCCGAGATCGCGCCCGAGGCGCTCGATGCGTCAGCCAGCCCGCGCGTGCATGCCTGGTGGGAGGCCGTGCGGCAACGGCCGGCCTTCGCGGCCGCGCGGCTGCAGGCCTTCGGCGAGGTGCTCCAGCAACGCGAACACGCCAGCACGGCCGGCCACTGAAGCGAGACCGACGCACCAGGCCCGCGTACTATCATCCGGGCGACACAACATGGCCACCACTTCCCGCGTCAACCTCAGCGACAAGATTCGCGAAGCCCTCGAGGACGAGATCGTTTCCGGCAAGCTCTACGCCGGCTGCCGCCTCGACGAACAGGAACTGATGGAGCGCTTCAACGTCTCGCGCACGCCCGCGCGCGAAGCGCTGCAGCAACTGGCGACCGCTGGCCTGGTCGACATCGTCCCGCGGCACGGTGCCGTGGTCGCGACGCTCTCGCTCACGGAGTACGTCGCGATGCTCGAGATGCTCACCGAGCTGGAAGGCCTGGCCGCCCGCCTGTCGGCGCGCCGCATGCCCGCGGCGCTGCGCAAGGACCTCGAGGCCTCGATGCGGGCCTGCGAGGAGGCCGCGGCCCAGGACGATCCTGTTGCCTACGAGCGCGCCAACCGCTGGTTCCACGAGACCGTGTACGACGGCAGCCTCAACGAGGTGCTCGCGCGCCAGTTGCGACTCATGCGCCTGCGCATGCGGCATCCACAGCGCTCGCTGTTCGACCGGCCCAACCGGGTGCGCAACTCGATGGTCGAACACCGAGCGATCGTGCAGGCGATCCTGAATGGGGACGAAGACGGCGCCGACCGCGCCATGTCGATGCACATCTCCAGCGGTGGAAATGTATATGTCGATGCCGTCGCCAAGGGCGCGTCGAAAAAGCACACTGTTCCCTCCGCTTAGAGCCTCCACGACGACCCGATCGCAGGCAAGGGGGCATCTCTTTTCAGGCTTGCCACGCCGCATCGAGGGCGACCACATCGGCGCGGTCGCGGGCTAGGTCGATTTCGTGCGCGCCGCATTGCAATCTGACGGTGGGGTCTCGATCATCGTGCTGCCTCCACCGGGAAGGACGGCCGCTCGAAGATCGCCAGCCGGCTCCATGGACCGGTGACGACGGCCCGCGGCGATGTCGACGTGATCGCCACCGAGCACAGCATGGCCCGGCTGCGAGGGCTGACGATCCGCGAGCGCGTGGAGGCCATGGTGTCGATCGCGGCGCCCGAGCACCGCGAGCCGTTGCGGTGCGAAGCCAGGCCGCTGCTTCGCACTGCTTAGAAATGCATCCTCAAGACCATGGCGAGTCAACGACGGAACCAAGGGGGCAACGAGCACACTGCCTATCGTGCAGGGCCGCCCAACGGGCATCGCTCAACGATCTGTCGAATCCGACACCTGTTCATCAGCGATCGCATCCGCACCCCACGGGATGTTGGAAATCCAACGTTCAATGGACAGCGGGTCGGTACCCGACCGCAAACCTTTGCGTCATATCGTTCAGGCGCTTGTCTAGAGACCACAGTTCGGCGCCAGGCGTCATCAGCGTCGATGCCACAAGGGTCAGGTCCACGAGGCCACACCCCAATCCAAAGAGACGCTCTTTTTCGATGAAGAGGAGCACTTCGCGCAGGCTGGCTTGCTGCACATGTTGCAGGTGATGCAGATATCCGAGCGTCTGGGTACGCGCTGGCGGTGTACCGCATGCAAGCTCCCCTATCACCATCGGATGAATCAATACTTGGTCAAGCCCGAGCAGCTGCTCCAAGGTGGAGTTCCGCGCGCGAAAATGATCAACCCAAACCGAGGTATCAATTTGCACCAGCGTCATGAACAGGTGCCGTGTCCCGACGAGGAACATCGGAGATCTCGGGCATCCGTCCCCCAAGCGCCGCAAGCCGTTTTGCGGACTGCACTCTCACAAAAGTTTTGATCGCTTCCCTGAATAGATCCGCCTTGTTCATACTCGGATCCGCTACTTTGAGCGCCTCCTCATACAACGTGTCGTCGATCGTGACGGTCGTTCTCATAAGCTCCTTGTTCTCGGACTCGATGCCATCGATCGTCCACCCCGGCGCGACAACCGTCAACGGACATGCTTGCTCACGGCAACAGAGGCTGTATTCCCGCGGTTGGTCAGGGCCACCAAGCTTAGCCAGTGAGAGCCGCGCCAGCGACGCGTGGTCGCCGACCTGCACATGGGTGTCGCACCTTCAATGCGCCGATGTTTCCCCGACGTGTCGACCGTGCCCTGCAGACGAAGAATCGGAGAAAAAGGGTGCACATGGATGGCAAACAGCCCAGAGGGGCTTCCAAAAAGCCCCAAGCGGCGGAGCTGCGTCAGGCCCTCCCTGCGAAAAGGATTTAAACGCTGCCGCTCACCCAAAATCTTCGCAGCTCTCGCTTGGCGACATAGACGAATATTTTCGCCACTATAGTGGTCAAATCGATTTGACAAAGTCGATACTTTAACCATCATGATGGTTAATATGCAAGAATTCTCCTTTTCATCTGCTGCCCGCGGTACGACCATCGAAGTGCATGCGAACGGCCGATGGCAAGCCGCCGCCACGATCCAGGCGTTGGGAGCAGATCGCTGCCGTTTCGAGTACCTGCCTGAGTACGTTTTCAGCGAGGAGAATCCGCAGCCGGTCGCGTTGGGTCTGCCTGTGGGCATCGAAGCCGACCGATTCGTGGAGGGCCCCACAGGCCGCGAGCCGGATCGCCGCCCGCCGGCCTTTGTCTATGACTTGGTGCCACAAGGCAGAGGCCGCAGGTATCTGCTGGACAGGCTGGGTCTGGCAGACGCCGAAAACATGTTGCTGCCGCTCGTCATGAACGGTGCTTTCAATCCGATCGGTTGTCTGCGATTCGAAAGCGCAATGGAATTCTTCCGCGAGGAGGCCGCACGCGGCGCTGATCCTGGCGCACAACGTGGCTTTTCCATGGAAGAGGTTCTGAACCACAGCGAGGAATTTCTCGAGCATCTGTCCCTGCATGCCATGCTTGCCGCAGGCACCACCGGCGTGCAGGGTGTTGCCCCGAAGTTCCTGCTGACGACCGACGAAGCCGGGCGCTGGTTCGCAGACATGGCACTGCCCGACGAACGCGCCACCACACACTGGTTGCTTAAGTTGCCCCGAGGAAGAAGCGAGGCAGACCGCACCGTCCTTCGCAATGAGGCCGGTTACCTTCGTCTCGCTGCTGCGTGTGGGTTGCGAATGTCGAGCACGCCGCAACTTCAAGGCGAGGTCCTGTTCGTACGCCGTTTCGATCGGGTCGTCGTCGACGGTCAAGTGAAACGACTGCACCAGGAAAGCCTCGCAAGCATCTGCGACTTGAGGGGTTTCGGATTGCCCAAGAGCCAGCACTTCCTGCTCTCAGGCTTGCGCTCGGTCGTGTCAGACCCGTTCACGGAAACTGTGGAATTCATTCGACGCGATGTGCTGAATCTGGCCATGCGCAACACCGACAACCATGCACGCAACACAGCCGTGCAGCGCCTGGTCGACGGCACCGTTCGGCTGACACCCCTCTTCGACTTCGCCCCCATGTTCCTGGATCCGGAGGTCGTGGCGCGAGGCTGTCACTGGCGCGACGCTGCTGGAAAACTTCAGCGCAACTGGAGCGAAGTCATAGAAACGCTTCAAGTAAGCGACCAGGAGAGAGAGCGCATCGCACATGCGCTCCATGCCTTCGCGCCTACTGTCGCGGCGCTGGCTGATACGGCCAGGGAATGCGGCGTGGAGCAGGCGGTCATCGAGGCATGCCGCGGCAGTATCGATGCGCAGGCATTGCAGTTGGACGCCTTGCGCGATCTTCTGCCCAGAACCGCACGGAGCAAGCCTCGTGGATAAGCGACGCAAAGCGCCGGACCTCTCACACGAGCGCAAGCTGCGTCAAGAGATCTACGACGCCATGGCGGCGGGGAGAATGTCTGTGGGACAGGCCGTGGCTGCCATGCGGCGGATCAGCCGCCTGACTCAACCAGAATTCGCCAAGCATAGGGGGCTCAGCGTACAAAGTCTTCGGCTCATCGAGAGCGACAAAACCAATCCGACCATCGACACGCTGGGGAAGATCGCGAGCATCTTCGGATTGCAGGTCGGCTTCGTACCAAAGACTGGCTCCTGCGTTTCATGGCAGGAACTCGAACGTGGCCTGTCAGAGTCTCCCGAAGCGGTACCGCTGCCCTCTCGCATCGAGCGCAGTGAATGAGTTAACGCTGCAGGTTCCCGTGAAGACTCGCCTGCGCACTTTCTGCACCCCCACCGCTTGACCATAGAGGCAGCCGGCAAGTGTGCTCAGAAATCCTCAGCGTGTAGAACGCACCGCTTTACCCGTCTCGCCTTTTCGTTGCCTCGGATCAAACGCTTGCCACGCAGCTTCACAGTCACTGCTCCTGCACGGCCCAGCACACCAGTCGCAACTCTCCAAGTAGTAGCACTTCGTATGACCCATCAGCGAACTGCACCTGCGCTTTATCCCCAGCGTGAGGCTTGATGCGCAAGGATCCCCGGCGGCCCTCGTGCTCCACCACCCCCAGCACCGTCCGGCCGCCGATGGGAACGGCGGATGACCGGGCCGGTGCCGCGCTCTTCTTGTGCACCGGAGTGCTTGGCGAGCTGCCCTGCTGAGCCAACATCTGCTCGACGTCCGAGCGATTGGCGGGCATGTTGCGCCTAAGGGCGGTCGCCTCGGGCTCGCGCCGCCAAGCCTACTTCTTGAGCCACAGGTTGCGTACTCTCCTGCCGGGTGCGCCACGGTCGCGCTATCCATTTGATCGACCGACGACAACAACATGCAGTTCGATGCGCGATTCCTGAATCTAGGAACGCGGCGATTCGCATGCCTGAGCGCTTTATGAACAACCTGGATGTGAAGCAACTTTCGACCGAAACCTTGACGATTTTCATTTCACTGCGCGAGGGCTTGGGCCACTTGAAGTTGGCGAGTCTGCAAGGACCCCTTTGCGCTGGTGGTGCTGTCCACCACCCTGGCCGTGCAGGGGATCCGGATTCCAAGAACCATGCCCTACCAAACACTGCCAATGAAAAATGGTCGCTCTTAAGCAAAAACAAATCTGTCATGGGAATCATGCGAATCTGTGCAGCGATCGACTGCCGCCCTGCAGATTCACCATGGAGACAGCCTATGCCAAGGTCCGACGACGATCCGGGGAGCATCCCTCCCACGCGGCCACCATTCCGTGGGGAGCCACGTGACGAGCGATCGTTCGACGTGGTCAATGCCTGCATCGTCGCCGTCATGCTGGCCGTTGCGGTAGAGACTACGGCAGTCGAATGTGGTTTCTACAAGGCCTTTGACGACAACTTGTTCGACCTCGACCGATCCGCCTTGCCATCGCTGCTGGCGATGCTCGGCGCGAAAGATGCCCGATGAAGAAGCCCTGGAAACACCACGTCGAACGCCACCGTACGACGCGCATTGGCTGGCTGCGCCCGGCAGTCCTCGGCGCGAACGATGGCATCGTTTCCACAGCCAGCCTGATCGTGGGCGTGGCAGCGGCCAATGCGGACCACGGCAGCGTGCTGCTCAGCGGTCTGGCCGGACTGGTGGCGGGCGCGATGTCAATGGCGGCAGGCGAATACGTATCGGTCCATTCGCAAGCCGACACGGAGCGCGCGGACCTGTCGCGCGAGCGCGCAGAACTCATAGAAGACCCCGCGTCAGAGGAACGGGAGCTTAGCGCGATCTACGTGAGCCGCGGCCTGGAGCTCACCCTGGCGCGCGAAGTCGCGCGTCAGTTGATGGCGCATGACGCGCTCGGTGCCCACGCTCGTGATGAGCTGGGCATTTCGGAAACCACGTCCACGCGTCCGGTACAGGCCGCGATGGCCTCGGCGTCAAGCTTCGCCGTAGGCGCGGCGCTGCCCCTTGCAACCGCAGTGGCTGCGAGCGGCCCCTATTTGGCGCCCAGTGTTGCCTGCCTTTCCATTGCCTTCCTGGCGCTGCTCGGCGCGGTAGCCGCTCGGACTGGGGGCGCGAGCGTGAGAAACGGCGCCTGGCGCGTCACGCTGTGGGGTGCGCTGGCCATGGGCGTTACCGCCGCGGCCGGAGCGCTGTTCGGCGCAGCCGCCTGACGCGCGTCGCCCGCATAATGGCAGCGGCCTGCCGTGATCAGCCATCGAATCTGGACCAACCGTCTCATGCGCCTCCTGATCGTCGAAGACGACACCCTGCTTGGCGATGCTTTGGCCGCGGGCCTGCGGCAGCTCGGCCACGCGGTCGACTGGTTCGGCGACGGTGCCAAGGCCGATGCAGCCCTGCAGACCGCGCCATTCGATGCGGTCGTGCTGGACCTCGGCCTGCCCGGCGGCGACGGCATGGTCTGGCTGCGACGCTGGCGCGAACGCGGCGTGAAATGCCCACTGCTCGTGCTGACCGCGCGCGACGGCATCGACCAGCGTATTGAGGGCCTCGACGCCGGTGCTGACGACTACCTGGTCAAGCCCATCACCATTGACGAGCTCGCCGCGCGCCTGCGCGCGCTGATTCGTCGCACCGCCGGACAGGCGCAGGCCATCTGGCAACACGGCGCACTCGAATACGACCCGGCCCACAAGCTCGTGCGCTGGAAGGGAGAACAGGTCGACCTCACCGGTCGCGAACTCGCGGTGCTCGAAGCCCTCCTGAGCCAATCGCAGCGCGTTCTCTCCAAGGCGTACCTGCAGGAAAAGCTCTATGACTGGAGCGGTGCCGAGCCGGAGAGCAATTCGCTGGAGGTGCATATCCACCATTTGCGCCGCAAGATCGATCCGGGCATCGTGCGCACCGTGCGCGGCGTGGGGTATGCCATGGGCTCGGGCGAGACTGGCCCATGAGCCTACAGCGGCGGCTTCTGCTGTATCTGCTGGTCTGTGCGCCCCTGGTGTGGGGCGTCGCGCTCTATTTCTCGATCAGCCGGGCACGCCACGAGGTCAACGAGATGTTCGACACCGAACTGATCCGGCTGGCGCGCCAGGTGCAGTCCACCCTGAGTCCGGCCTATCCCGGCACGACCGCCGTGCTGCCGCCCGAGCCCCGCGAAGGCGACAAGGATGCAGGCGATGCCGACGTGCGCGATCTCGCGGTAGCTGTCTGGAACAAGGAAGGCCGGCTGATGCTCGCGGACCGCGAAGGCGCACAACTGCAGCGCCTGCCGCAGGCGAGCGGATTCGTCGAGCAGGCAGTCGATGGCCGGAACTGGCGAATCTACTACCTGCAATCTACTGATGGAAACTGGCTGGTCGCCGCTGGCCAAGGGGCCTATGAGCGTGACGAGTTGGTGTATGGACTGACCATCACGCAGGTCGTGCCCTGGTTGCTGGTGCTGCCGATCTTGCTCGCGGTGATGACCTGGGCGGTGCGACGCGCACTGTCTCCCATGCGCCAGCTCACCACACAGTTGCGCGCACGCGATGCCTCCGACCTTCAGCCCGTACCCGACGAGCGTGCCCCGGCCGAGCTCAAGCCCCTGCTCGGCGCCATGAATGGCTTATTCGCCCGCATCGAGGAACTGCTGGTGCGCGAGCGCCGTTTCACCGCTGACGCAGCACACGAACTGCGGACCCCGCTTGCCGTGCTGCGCGCCCAGTGGGATGTGGTGCGCGGCGCCACTAGCAGCGCTGAGCGCGAGCAGGCCGAGCAAAAACTCAGCACCGGCCTGGACCGGATGGCGCGGCTTGTGACGCAGATGCTTTCGCTGTCGCGCGTCGAGTCGGGCGTGACGCCCGCCATGAAGACAGAGATCAACTGGCCCGCGATCGTCGAGCACGCCATGAGCGACTGCCTCGCACTCGCGGAACGCAGGCACATCGAGCTTGCCTGCGAATGGCCGCCACGCGGCCAACATCCGATGCCGCTGTTCGGCGACGAGCATCTGCTCACGGTGCTCTTGCGCAACCTGCTGGACAACGCGGTGCGCTACGCCCCCGCCGGCACCGGCGTGACGCTGCGCGTCGGGCGCGAGCACCTGGAGCTCGAGAACGAAGGCCCACCCCTTCCGCCCGAGCAACTCGCGCGCATGGGCGAGCGCTTCTACCGTCCCGACGGTCAGGCCGAGCTCGGCAGCGGGCTCGGCGTGTCGATCGTGCGTCGCATCGCCCAGCTGCACGGTCTGGAAGTGGTATTCGGCACAGGCGCCGGCTACAGGGGCGTGAAGGTGGTGCTGCAATTCGACGCGGCGCACCGCTGACGGGGCGCCACGCCGCGCTCGGCTACTTCGCCTTGGCTTTCTCGAGCAGCACGCGGGCTTCCTCGCGCCGGCCAGCGTCCGAGATCTGCCGCCCCGCGCGCGCTGGCGCCTGCATAGCGCGTTCGAGGTAGGTCACCGCCTGCTCCGGCTGCTTGGTCTCGATCAGGTACTCGCCATAGAAAAAGTTGGGATCGATGCCCTTCGGATTGAGCACGAGCGCCTTCTGCAACAGTTCCTTGGCCTTGGCCTTGTCGCCGAAGCCCACGGGCCAGCCGGGCACCTTGTAGTAGAGAACGCCCAGGCTGTTGTACGCCGAGCCGTCGAGCACATCGCCGTTGATCGCAATGGCCGACTCGTAGAGCGCCTTGGCCTGCTTGACCAGTCCGAGCGCCCCGAGCCCGCCCTTCTCGCCTGCCCACGAGCTGACGATGATCCCTTCCCAGACCAATGGCTCCGCGCGGCCCGGCTGGCTCTCGCTGATCTTGCGGGCCTTCGCCGCGAGCGCTTCGAAGCGCTTCTCGCGCTCGGCCACGGGTGTCTGGTAGCGGATCACTTCCCAGTCGTGCTGCAGTTCGGCGACCGCGTCGTCCACGGCGGCGGCACGCACGATCTGCGGCGATGCCACGGCCATCGTGGCAACCACAAACATGCCGATCAGCCACCTGCGGCGCATGCCGACATGAAGGGGCAAGGCGTTCGGGAGGGCGAGGTTCATGGGTCTTCCTTCGTATTTCACAGGGTGTGGTTCATCAGGGAATGGGAGTCGGTGGCCGGCCCTTCGCGCTCGTCGCCGCAGTCCAGCGCGAGCTTCGCCGGCCGTGCGACCGGCGGCAGGCTGAGCCGGTGCTTGGCGAAGGCGCCGTCCAGCAACGTCGGGGCCAGGCCATTGAGGCGCACGGCCAGCTTCTCTGGAAATCCGAGGAAGCATTCGGCCTTGCCGCTCTCGAGCATCCGCAGCAGCGCGCGCGCCGCCACGTCGGGCGTATCCATCGCAGTGCCTGTCGCCTTGTTGTAGCCCTCGACCGCCCCACTGTTGAAGCCGGTGCGCGTGCTGCGCGGCCCGAGGTACTGCACGCGGACGTCGGTATCGCCGAGTTCTCGGCGCAGCGATTCGGCAAAACCCCGCAGGCCGAACTTGCTTGCGCTGTAGACGCTGAAGCCTGGCAAGCCGAGCCGGCCGAGCACGGAGCCCACGAAGATGATCTGCGCTTGCGGCAGGCCGCGAAGATGCGGCAGCAGGGCCTGCGTCAACAGCATGGGCACGAAGAGGTTCAGGTGCAGCACCTGCGCCATTTCATTGGAGTCCAGGGATTCGATGCGCCCGAAGCCCGGCACGCCCGCGTTGTGCACCAGCACATTGCAGCCCCATCCCGTTGCGACTTCGGCGATGCCGCTGAGGCTGGGGATGCGGGCAAGATCGGCGGCATACCACTCCACGCACTGGCGCTGGACCCCGCAGTCGCGCACAAGGGCACGGGCCTGGGCCGAGAGCCGTGCGGGCGATCGCCCGACGAGCATCACCGACGCGCCGGCCTTCACCAACATACGGACGGCGGCATCGCCGATGCCGCCACCCGCTCCCGTGAACAGCACGCGGCTGGCCTCGACTTTCATGCGGCGGCTCCTGCGGCAGCGGCCTGGCCAGCCGTGTTTGGCAGCGGCAGGCTGCGGAACACGTCGCCGTAGAGGCGGAAGAAGGCGCGCGCGGCATGCACGATGTCGTCCTGGTCCTGCGGGTTCTCGATCCGGTCCATCAGCAACTCGAAATGCGCTGTGTGCTCTTGGTCGAGCGTGCCGTGCGATCGCAGATAGCTGAAGGCCGCGTCGGGCAATTGCAGCGGCTTCTGGATCTGATCAGCCGCCAGCAGCGCAAGCGAGACGCTGGTGCCTTCCAGCACATGCACCATGCCGAAGAATCCCAGCGGGTTGCGCCGCGCGATGGTGTCGTAGGCATAGGCCACCATCACCTCGGTGGCGTGACCGGGCGGGCCATTGCGCACGGCCTCGGCATCCCCGCCGCAGGCACGGATGTCGTTGAGAATCCACTCGTCGTGGCCCTGCTCTTCCTCAATGTATTCGTCCAGTGGACCCTGCAGCCAGAGATTGCGCTCCTGCAGAGCGGACTTGCAGGCACGCAGCAGCGGCACCGTGTGGCGCACGTGGTGATAGGCCTCGCGCAGGAATGCGAGGTAGCTGGGCCGCGAAACCTCGCCTCGCAGGCATCCCTGGATGATGGGCGTGCCCAGCAGCCCCATGCGGGCATCGGCGGTCTGCGAAAGAAGTCGTGCGTGAAAGCTCATGAAAACTCCGGATCGATGGATGAAGCCGCCGTCATGCCCAGGGCATCGGCGTGAAGTTGCAGCACGGTCACGCGCTGCGGCCGCCCGTTGGCTGTGGCGGTGCCGGCTTCGACCGAGAAAGCCGCGCGTCCGCGCACCCAGCTCCGTACGCGGGCATAGTCGGGAAGCGCCGCATTGGCCGCATCGACCGCGGCTTGCAAGGCCGCGTCACTCGCATCGGGCCGCAGTGGCCAAAGCACCGCGCTCAGCGCAGGCTGGGCATCGCCGAAGACCACCGCCTGCGCAATCGCGTTCTCGCTTCGCAGCGCGGTCTCCACCCATTCGGGCGAGACGTTGCGTCCGAAGGCGGTGATCAGCAGATGCTTCTTGCGCCCGTCGATGTGAACGAACCCCTCGTCGTCGATGCGTCCGAGGTCCCCCGAAGGCCACCATGCCGGCGCCGCGGCGTCGCTCCCGAGGTAGCCGCCGAAGAGGCTGCCGGCCACTTCGATTTCGCCGTCTTGGGCGATGCGGATTTGCGCATGCGGCAAGGCGCGGCCGGCCGCCCCAGGGCGGTCGCTGCCCGGCAAATTCAGCGTCTGCACCGAAGCGCCTTCAGAGAGCCCGTAGCCCTCGTACGCCGGTATGCCGAGCGCGCGGGCACGGTGGATCAGCTTCACGCCCACCGCCGCACCGCCGACTGCGACCAACCGCAGCGAATCGGGCGCGCGCTGGCCGCTTTGTATCAGGTGGCCGGCCCAGGCACGTAACATCTGCGGCAGCAAGATGATGCTGTTGGGCTGCTGTGCCACCACCACTTCGTGGAAGCGCTCCGCATCGAAGCTCGACGAACCGCTCAGCCCCAGGCTTTGCAGCGGTAGGGTGACGCAGGTCGCGCCCTTCAGCAGCGGCGCCATGACACCGGCAATGTTCTCCAGCAGCACCGCAAAGGGCAAGGCGCACAGGTGGCGCCGGATGTCCAGCGGTTCCATCGCCTGCACCAAGGCCAAAGCCACCCGCTGCATCGCGGCCTCGCTCAGGCACACCCCCTTGGGCGATCCGGTGGTACCCGAGGTGAAGGTGATCTTGGCGGTGCCCGCCGCCATCGGGACCGGGCGGGCGGGAAGACGCAGCATCGCCAGCGGCTGGCCCGCGACCGCGCATTCGATGGCTGGCACCTGCGGCCAGCGCGCAGCGAGCGCGGGCAGCGTGAGCACGGTGTCCACGCCGGCCGCGCCCAGTGCATGGCCGATCTGCTCGGGCGTGAAAAACACGGGCAGCGGTACGTGCACCAGCCCCGCCTGCAATGCCGCGCGATCGGCGACCACCCAGGCGGGCGAGTTGTCCATCAGCGTGGCGACGACGCGGCAATCCACGGCGCGCAGGCGTTGCGCCAACCGGGCTGCTTCGTCGTCCAGTTCTGCGAAGGTCCAGCGGCGCTTGCCATCGTCGAGCGCCGCGGCGGACGGATTGATGCGGCCACTCATCGGACGACTCCCTGCGTGCCGGGCCGGCGTGCCATGTAGCGGCGCAACGCGCGCTTCAGGTGCGTGGCCAGTACCACGGGCTGGTGGTCGTAGTAGCTTCCCCAGGGCGCGGCCTCCTCGCCCAATGCTGCGGGGTCGGCAGCGCCAAGCGTGAGCGGCGCCACACCGAGCCGGACCAGCATCGGACGCAATTCCTGCGTGACCGTGCCGACCACCCACTCGAACCCCTCTGCAGCCAGATGCGGAGCCAGCACCTGGATCAGGCGTCGGCCTTCGCCGCCGCGGTTCGCCGCGAGATGGCCGACCTCAACAATCTCCGCACGCGTGGGGCGCGCATCGGCGTTCGCCGCCAGCATTGCTTCGACCGGCGACGGCAGGTAACGCTCGAGAAAAAGCGGCTCCTGCGCCGCGCTTCTGTAACCCGCGGCCGCAAGCAATTTGCCGCCCTCGCGCAGGCCGACCAGCACGGGTGCGAAATGCGGCACCTTCGCTGAGTAGCGGCGCGCGTAAACCTCGCTGATGAAATTTTCGACGTCGGCCCTGCGTGGATCACCGATGCAGTGCAACGTGAGCTCGGGCGCAAGGGCCTCTGGAACGCCGCCCGGCGATGAGACCGCGCTGTCGCGTGATGGCGATGACATGAACATGCACTTTCCTCGGGATGCCCGCGCGGAAGGCGGGCCGGTTCAGGAAAGCGGATGGTCGGCAAAGCGGATTAACGCCAGATTAAGAAGCCGGCAGGCTTCCTGACCAACAAGTCAGGCTGTCGGGGGATTCCACCGGCACGTGGCGCGGATGCTACCTCTTCCTGGCCCAGGCGCTGCACCACCCCTTCGCACTGACCTGCTTGCCGGCAAACAGGGCGCAATTGCCCTGCGTATCCGTCGGCTTGGACTGCCACAGCGCGCAGCCACTGCACAGCTGCGTGTTGTCGTGCTTCGGAAACTTCTTCGCGTCGACCTTCGCCGTATCGCCGACGTAGCTCAACGCCACGGCCTGCGGGTCTTTTTCGTCGAGTGTGGCTTGGGCCAGCGAGCGCGTGGCCGACAGGGCCGAGCTTGTCGCGACGATCGTGATCATGAAAGTGCGGCGGCTTGTGTTCATCGTGGGTCTTCCGTTATGTGTGAGATCAAGGCCAGGCTGTCCGGCGCATTGCCGTTTTCGTTCAGCCCAGCGAGCACGAGAACGCCCGTGGCCAGGAGGGTGGCAATGCTGAAACTCAGGAACTGGAGCGTTCCCTTCAACGTGAACTTCATGGCGCGGCCTCGCAAGGGGTTGTGAATCCATCGTTCTGGAATGTTGGGATGGACTGCGGTCAGTCTTGAGCGCGAGGCCGTATGCGACCTTGCGCAGGATCAAGCCATGCGAGCGTTGCGCGGCGACGGCGCCGCATCGACCGGCCCGACCTCGTACAACAACTGCCCGTGGATCGCAGGCAGCGATATCGCCTGCGTGAGCACGGCAACGAGGCTGGGCGCGCACAGTTGCGGCAGGTCGTCCGGCTGCGCCCAGCGGAATCCATTCATCTCCGGGCACCACCGCCTGTGGCGGTCTGTGTAGAAGCTGGTGCATACGCAGCGTTTCGTGTCGAATGGAGTCACCAGAACTGTGAAGAGCCGCAAGTCTTTGTCCCTGCGGTACTCGAAAATTCCGATCTCCCTCAATTGCCCCGGCAAGAGCTGCAGCCCGAATTCTTCGAAGGCCTCGCGCACGGCGGTCTGTGCGCTCTGCTCCTGCGCTGCACCCTCGCCTTTCGGAATGTCCCAGTAGTGGCTCTCATTTGCATGGCCGAGCAGCAGGTTTCCCGCGGGATCGAACACCAGAACGCCGCAACTCTCCGACTTCATGGCGATGGCCTCACGGAGGGCGTCAATGCCGCGCGCTTCGACACTCGGGGAGGAATCGCGACGTAGCTCCGGTTCGCGCCGCGCATGACCAGCAGCGCCACGGTATCGCTCTCCGGAATGGCCCGGATCGCCGCATCGAAATCCGCCAGGCCGGCCACGCGCACGTCGTTGACCGCGATCAGCGCGTCGCCATAGCGCAGCCCTGCCCGCTGGGCCGACCCCGACACGCCCTGCACATAGAGGCCGGGGTCCTGCAGGCTGATGCCGAGCACGCCCTTGCGTTCCGTAAGCTCGAGTCCGAAGCGGACTTCATGCGCGTCCGCACGCGCAACGAGCTTGGGCGGCATGTCCGGCGCGCTCTGAACCACGCCCACCTGCACCGTCAACGGCGCCCTGTGGCGCCAGATAAGCAGGGCCAGCCGGCTGCCCTGGGTGGCGCTGGCCACACGCTCCTGGATTTCGGCATAGGGCATCGCCGCTGCGGCGGCGCCGACAGCCAGCACCACATCGCCACTGCGAAGGCCCGCGGTCTCGGCCGGACTGTCCGCATCGACGCGCACCACCAGCGCGCCCAGGCCGGCATCCAGGCCGAAAGCCGGCGCCAGGTCGGCCGTCAGCGGCTGGGTACGCGCGCCAATGTGGCCGCGCGTCACCCGCCCCGTTGCGCGAAGTTCGTCCGCCACCCGCATCGCGGTATCGATGGGCAGGCTGAACGACACGCCGAAGTACCCGCCGCCGGCGGAATAGATCATCGAGTTCATGCCCACCACGTTCCCCCGTTCGTCGAACAGCGGGCCGCCCGAGTTGCCGGGATTGAGCGCGACATCGGTCTGGATCAGCGGCACGCCGTTGCCGCCCGGCACGTAGCGCGGATTGGCGCTCACGACGCCGGCGGTCACGCTGCGTTCGAAGCCGAACGGCGCGCCCATTGCCGCAACCCATTCGCCTGGACAGAGTTCGCCGCTCTGTCCGACGGCCACCACCGGCAGATTGGATGCCGCAATCCGCAATAGCGCGACGTCGGTGCGGCGGTCGATGCCCACCACCTCCGCGTCGAAGCGACGCTGATCCGCCGTGGCGACGGAAACCGCCTGCGCCCCCGTCACCGCATGCGCGCTGGTCAAAATGTACCCATCGGGATCGAAGACGAACCCAGATGCGAAACCACGCCCCACGCCTTGCCCCCAACGCGTCGGCGGTGGCATCTCGCCAGCGGCTGCCCATTCGTTGCCCGCGCCCGCGACTGTGATGCTCACAACCGCAGGAGACTGTCGTGCTGCTGCCGCCACGAAGTCAGTGCCCTGTGAGGCCGACGGCGCACGGTCTAGGCACGAGCGCGTCTGCGACCAGGCCCCCATACCGGCCGTCATCGCGAGTGCGCCCGCGACTGCGCCGATGGTCCTTCGCGCCAGGGTGCCGGCGTTCATTCAGCGCACCAGCAGCACCGGCACCGTGCACGCGGCCAGCACCTTGGTGGCGACCGACCCCAGTACCAAATTCGCCAGTGCGCCGTGGCCGCGCGATCCCATCACCAGTAGATCGAACTGTTCCTTCTGGGCGAACGATGCAATCTCTTCAGCAGGATGGCCAATGCGGTGCTCGAAGCGCGCCTCGATGCCGTGCTCGGTCAGCAAGGCGCGAACCGGTTCGAGCACCACGCGCGCATCGTCCTCGTAGTAACCATGCACAAGGTCCGGCCCGGCAAAGGCCGCGGCACGGTGCGGCACCGGCAGCACCGCATAGAAGACAGTGAATGCATGGCCCACGCTCGCCCATTCCTTGTGGGCGACCAGGTAGGACAGCATGCGATTCGTGTAATTGCTGCCATCGACGGCGAGCAGGATTTTCATGATGGCTCCTTTGCCGGGACGCTTCCCGATGCACGAATGATCGTTGTGCGGCTCGAGGCCTGCCTTGCGCCACATCAAGAAAGCCGGGGTTGCGCAGCGCGCCTGCGCAACGGCGTGCGTTCTTGATTCAGCGCAAGGTCACGCTGCCCTTGGCTGCCTACATTGGTTGCCCGTGAATGAAACCGAGAGACAGAGGCAGCCATGAACAACGTCCTGGTCATCGTCTATTCCTACACCGGCACGTCCCGCCGGGTCGCCGAACTCCTGTGCAGCCAGCAGGGCTGGCCCATGGCCCAGATCACCGATGCGCGGCCGCGCAGCGATGCGCTGGGCAGTTCGCGATGCATGCTCGACTCGTTCTTCCGGCGGCAACCCGCCATTGGCTACGACGGCCCACCGCCCAGCGACTTCGACGCGGTGGTGTTGGTGTCGCCGATCTGGATGCTGCAACTGGCCGGCCCCATGCGCAGCTTCGTCGCGCGCCAACGCGACCGCCTGCCCGAAGTCGCGGTCCTCTCGGTCATGGGCGGCCAAGGCGCCCCGAATGCGGTGGCCGAGATCGGCAAACTTCTCGGCCGCTCCCCGGTCCTGAGCTCCGCCGTCACCATGCGCGAAGTCGATGACGGCAGCTGTGCAGCCCGGCTGCAGGCCTTCGGCACCGCCATCGCCAACGCCGAGGATTCACACGCCGTGGTACGGCCTGTCACGCTGTCGCCGCAGTCGATCTGAAGACCGGATTCGAAGCGACGTGACGGCCTTCTCTTCCACGTGCGCCATGAACCGCGCCATCCGCCTCGTCTGCACGCTTGTTGCCGGCGTTTCGCTGCTGGGCGCCTGCGCAGCGGCGGCGTCGACACCTGCAGACCAGGCCATGGCAGCGCCGACTGCGGTCGAGCGCGCCGGGGCTGCCGCGCCCGGTTTCTCGTCGCTGGCCGCCAGCCGCAGCACCTCAGTGGTCGACATCAGCACGCTGCGCATCGGGCGCGACGAAAGCCTGGAGAGCATTGAACTCGAAATCGCCCCCGAATACGACTTCGCCGACCGGTTGGCCTGGCCGCTGCCGGCCAGCGCCCGGATAAGCCAGATCCGCGATCTCGCCTCGGGCGTGATCATCGACAGCAACGGGCTGATCCTCACGAACGCCCACGTGGTCACCCACATCGACGAGGCCCAGGTGCGACTGGACGACGGGCGCCGCTTCACGGCACGCGTGGTGGGTGTCGACAAGCGCACCGACGTTGGCCTCCTGAAAATCGATGCCACCGCGTTGCCTGTGGCTGTCATCGGCGACTCATCGACACTCGAGCCCGGCGACTGGGTGGCCGCAATCAGCTCGCCCTTCGGCTTTCATGGCAGCGTGACAGCCGGTGTTGTCAGCGCGGTCGGGCGCGTCTTGGCGGGCGCCGGCGACATTCCCTTCATACAGACCGATGTCGCGATCAACCCCGGCAGCTCGGGCAGCCCGCTCTTCAACAGCCGCGGTGAGGTGATGGGCATCAATTCCATGATCTACAGCGGCAATGGCGGGTACATGGGGTTGTCCTTCGCGGTGCCGATCAACCTGGCGATGCAGATCGCCGGGCAACTGCGCGAGCACGGCACCGTGCGCCGGGCCTACCTGGGCGCCGAGTTCCAGGAGGTGACCCCGGCCCTGGCCCAATCCTTCGAATTGCCGTCGGCAACCGGCGCGCTGGTCGTGCGCGTCGAGGCGGACAGCCCGGCACAGGCCGCGGGCCTGGCGCAGGGCGATACGGTGCTGTCGCTGGACGGCAAGCCGCTTGCGCACTTTGCCGATCTTCCCCAGCAGATCGCGCAACGCCAGCCCGGCAGCCGCATGCAGCTGGAGGTCTGGCGACACGGTATCCGCCGCATGCTCCAGGTGTCGTTGAGGGCGCAGTCCGCGCCGCCCCAGAGCAGCTTCACGGCGGCCGCGCCCGAATGGAACGACGGACTGGGCTTGAGCCTGGGCGAGCTTTCGCCCGTGCAACGCCAGCAACTGCGCGTCGACAGCGGCCTGCTGGTGCGCGAGGCCTCTGGCCCCGCGCGCAGCGAAGGCATCCGGGCGGGCGACGTCGTGGTGGCCCTGAACACGGTGAAGCTCTATCGCATGGACGATTTCAGGCAAGGCCTTGCGCGGGTGTCGCCTGGAAAGACGGTCGCCCTGCTGGTGATGCGCGATCACCGGTTCGCCTACGTGGCGGTGCGCCTGCCGGCCTCGCCCAGCAAACGCTCCTGAACGCAAGACCGTCACCCCCGAATACCCATTCATTCATCCATACATCGCAAAGGACATCGCCATGAGACATCTGGGCACCACCGACCGCCGCGCACTGCGTCTTCAGCTGGACACGATGAGGCGCCAGGTGTTCGACGAACTGCGCGCCTCGGCGCCTTCGGCCGAAGCGGCGCTGGCCGAGAACGGCCATGAAGTGAAGACCCATGCCGATGAAGCCGAAGCGGAGCGCGCCGGCGACGTGCACATGGCCGAAGTGGAGATCGATCGCGCCAGGCTCGAGGAGATCGAGCAGGCGATCGCGCGTCTGGCGAGCGGACGCTACGGCATCTGCGAAGACTGCGCCAACGAGATCCCGCGCGCACGGCTCCTGGCCCGGCCCACCGCCATCCGTTGCACGGCCTGCCAGACGGCGGCGGAAGCGCGCCGCCGGCACTGAACCGGCAACGCTGCATCAATTGCCCTTGCCGCGGAGGTCGGCGTTCTCCTTCCTCTTCTTCGACTTTCCGTCCTTTTTTGCCTTGCGCGATGCCTTGCCTTTTTCATCGCCGACCTGCTGGTGGTCCACGGTATGCAGCAAGGCCTTCTTGACATTTCCGGTCGCGGCCTCGTCGCGCCCATAGCTCACGACCCGGTACACCGAGCGGGCGGCCGCGCCGCTGCCCATGTTGCAGATCACCGTGTCGTTGCCGCTCTCGCTCTCGAATTCGGGCGCCTGGTCTTCGAGCCAGTCGTGGTTCTCGATGGTCGTCTCGATGCGGCATTCGCGCGGCACCACGATGCCCAGCTTACGCAGGAATTCGCGCGGCCTCCCCAGGTAGGTCCTGAATTCGGCGGGTGTGCATTGCCAGAAATGCGCGTTGAAGGGTTCGGCCCGGATCACCTTGGACCGGGCGGAGAAATCGACGATGTGGGTCGGCATGTTGAACTCCGGTGGGTTGCAAAAGAGGGGGCTCCCACAGCGTATGCACATTGAGTGGCAGGACCTTGATGCCGCGCAAGGCCGACTGCGCGCGAGCCCGCAGACTTGGATGCGCGGCACCCGAAGACCAGATGCCGCGACTCTCCAGCAAGGACCCAAGTGAACGCGGAGCACAACGAACTCGATCGATCCCTCCACGCGGCCTGGGGCCGGCTCGTCGGTGGCATGTCGCCGGCGGCATGGATGCTTGCCTGGTCCGACTGGGTGCTCCATTTCGCCACGCAGCCCGGGCGCAATGCGCAGATCGCACTGCATCAGGCTCCGCCGCCCGCGCGGCTGCGGGCACACGATTCCCGGCTCGGCGCGGACGAATGGACGGCCTGGCCCTTCAGCATGTACCGCGAGGCCTTCGAAACCACCGGACACCGGCTGCTCGAGATGGTGCGCGGCGTTCCAGGCGTCGATCGGCATCACGAGCAATTGGTGGCGTTCATGGTGCGGCAATGGCTGGAAATGGTCTCGCCCGCCAACATCTTCGCGACCAATCCGCAGGTGCTGCAAAGAACCGCGGCCACCTGCGGCGTCAACCTGGCCACCGGCGCTGCCCTAGGGGTGGAAGACTTCGCTCGCGGGGCCCTGGGACTGCCGCCTGCCGGTACCGAGGCGTTCAGGCCCGGACATGAGGTCGCCATCACGCCGGGCAAGGTGATCCTGCGCAACGAACTCATCGAGCTCATCCAGTACGCACCGACCACGTCGACGGTGCACGCCGAGCCGGTGCTCATCGTGAGCGCGTGGATCATGAAGTACTACGTGCTCGATCTTTCGCCGCACAACTCGCTCATTCGCTACCTGGTCGCTCAGGGCCACACAGTGTTCGCGGTCTCCTGGAAGAATCCCGGCACCGCCGACGCGCAGCTCGGCATGGACGACTACCTGCGGCTGGGCATTCGCGCCAGCCTCGATGCCATTGAAGCCGTGGTGCACGGGCGCCGCGTGCACGCCGTCGGGTATTGTCTGGGCGGTACCCTGATGGCGATTGCCGCGGCAGCCATGGCGCGCGATCACGACGACCGCCTGGCTTCGCTCACGCTGCTGGCCGCCCAGACCGACTTCACCGAACCCGGGGAGATCGGCCTGTTCATCGACGAGAGCCAATTGGCGTTCCTGGAGGACCTCATGGCGCACGAAGGATTCCTGGGGGCGCAGCAGATGACGGCCGCCTTCCAGGCGCTGCGTCCTGGCGACCTGATCTGGGGGCCGATGGTTCGAACGTGGCTCCTCGGAGAGCGTGCGCCCATGACCAACCTGATGGCGTGGAATGCCGACGGCACGCGCATGCCCTATCGCATGCACGCGGACTACCTGCGCAGCCTCTTCCTCGACAACGCTTTGGCAGAGGGCCACTACCTGGTCGACGGAAAGCCGGTTTCGCTGAAAGACATCGACGTGCCGGTTTTCCTGCTCGGCACCAGCACCGACCACGTGGCGCCCTGGCGCTCGGTTTACAAGTTCAACCTGCTGAGCGATACCGAGGTGACCTTCGTGCTCGCCACGGGAGGCCACAACGCAGGCATCGTGAGCGAGCCCGGCCATGCGCACCGCAGCTACCGCGTGCTTCGGCGCGCAGGAAACGGCGCCTATGTGCCACCGGACAGTTTCCTCGGCGTGTCTCGCGACATCGAAGGTTCGTGGTGGCCGTGCCTGCAGCAATGGCTAGCCGCGCGGTCGGGCCCGAGACGCCGTCCACCGGCGATAGGCGCACCGCATCGCGGCCTGCCTCCCTTGTGCAGTGCACCCGGCAGCTACGTACTGGCGCGCTGAACAGGCGATGGCCTAAAGAGCCGGCCCCAGACCGATGGGAGCGGGCACGACGTTGACGATGCGCGTAAAGAGCGCGTTGTATTCGAAGTCCGCCACGTGCCCGGTCATCGGGTCGCGGTTCTGCGCGAAGGCTTCGTCCAGATCGCGCCAGTCGTCACCGGTCAGCACGCGTTCGGCCAGCGGCAGGATCTCGCGCTCCTCCAGCGCCATGTGGTTCAGGTAGAAGTCGACGTACTCGCCGATCGTCCGCTCGAAGGCTTCGCGCCGCGATTCGCCGAGCATCTCGAACGCAAGCAGCGCGTGCTCGACGTCGCGGATCCTGCGCTCGCCGCGGGCGTGATCGCTGTCGAGCTTGTCCAGCAGGTCGCGCGAAATCGGCGTCTTCGCGCGCAGCTTGGGAAACAGCAGCTCGGTCTCCTTGCGGTGATGGCGCTTCTCGGGAAACTCGTCGACATAGAAAAGCATGGCGCGCAGCGTCGCGAAATCGGGCAAAGTCCCCTTCTTTCGGTGCTGCTCGAGCAGCAGGACGATGGAGCGCAGCATGGCGGCGAGCGCGGCGTGCTCCTGGCGAATGATGCGGACGGTGGCGTGGGTCACGAGTTCTTCCTTTGGCATGCCTGAAGGGTCGCGCTTTCGCCTTGTGCCGGCTTGCGCCAGATCAAGCCGTACACCCACCGGGCGGGCACACCGCTTGATCGATGTCAAGCCGCACAGCGCCTCTGTCCGGATACTGGCTCCATCCCATTCACACACCGGAGTCATGCCATGTACCAGCGAATCCTTGTTCCCATCGACGGCAGTTCCACATCCAGCCGCGGCCTGGCCGAAGCCATCCAGCTGGCGAAGCTCACCGGCGGGCGCTTGCGCCTGGTGCACGTAATCGACGAGCTGTCGTTCGCGCTCGCCATGGACGCCTACTCGGGCTATGCCGGCAATTGGCTCGAAGAACTTCGCGCCAATGCCACGAAGCTGCTGGAGACCGCGCGGGCCAAGGCGGCCGGGGAAGGCATCGAGGCCGACACGGTATTGATCGACCGCTTCAAGGGCGCGGTGCACGACCAGGTCATCGCCGAAGCGCAAGCCTCGGATGCCGACCTGATCGTGATCGGCACCCACGGCCGTCGTGGCATCGGCCGCTGGGTGATGGGCAGCACTGCCGAGCACATCCTGCGCATGGCGCCCGTGCCGGTGTTACTGGTGCGAGCACCCGAGGAGGCGCGAACCGAGCACGAGCGGTTCACGCTGCCCAGCGGAGAGGTCGCCATCCAGTAATGGGTTCACGGGCCTGGGGCCGCGGCGCGCCAGCGCGCCGCGATCAGGGCGATGTTCACCGGCCCTTGCGTGGAGACCTCGATGGTCAGGCCGCGCTCGTCGGCCTCCAGCGGATCGTGGCTTGCCAGTTGGCACTCGAGCACCGCCAGCCCTGCTTCCGAGGCATCCGTGCCCGCGGCAATCCGCGCGGCCACGCGGCGGCGCAGCGTTTCCGACTCGGCGTGGCAATCCAGGATCGTGAAGGGTATGCGCAACTCGGCGGCCAGCGCACGGAAGCGCTGCCGCTCGGCAATGCGCAGGAACGCCGCATCCACGATCACCGGGTAGCCCGCCAGCAGCGCGTCGCGTGCGCAGGCCTGCAGCCGCTCGAATGTCCTGCGGGTCGCTTCCGCGTCATAGATGTCGAGCCCGAGGCCGGCGGAGCGCGCCTGCGGACCGAGGCCATGCAGCCGCTTGCGCTCTACATCCGAGCGCAGGCGAACAGCGCCCGCCGCGCACAGCAGTTGCGAGGCGACGCTGGATTTTCCGGCGCCGGAGAAACCGTGCGTGATCATCAGGCGCGCGTCGCCCCGAGGTTGCTGCGCGAGCTGCGCCGCGCACGCCAGGTAGTCGGGCCGCACCGCCGCCAGCGGGCCTCGCGGTCCCAGGCCGGATGCCATGACGCGCACAAGCGCCCGATACACCTCGTAGAAGCGCCACACTCGCAGGCCCGCGCAGTCACCGCTGTGCTGCAGCCATGCGTCCAGGAAGCGGAACGCTAGGTCGGAGCGGCCATGGGCCTTCAGGTCCATAGTGAGAAAGGCGACGTCGTTCATCATGTCGATCCAGCGCAGCGCTGGGTCGAACTCGATGCAGTCGAAAGGCGTGAGCGCGCCGTCCACCAGGACCACGTTGGCCATGTGCAGGTCGCCATGGCATTCGCGCACGGCGCCGTCCTGCTGGCGGACGGTCCAGGCCGCGTGCAGCACCTGCCCCTGCTCCCGCACCCATGCGTCTACCGCGTCGAGACGGATGTCACTGCCCTGCACCCGCAATGCGGCGAGCACGTCCGTCGCGGCGCGAACGACCCGCTCCGGGCTGCCGAAATCGGACAACGGCGTCGCGCGCTCCGCGCTCCCGTGCAAGACCGCGAGCCGTTGCGCGAAGCCGTCGAGCTGCACGGGTTCGAGCCGGCCTGTCTCGAGCAGGTCGAGCAGCAGCGACGAGGCCGGAAACCGCCGCATCCGCACCACATGGTCGATCGGAGTGCCATCTCCGCCGATGCGCGGTGCCTCGCGCGTGCCGCAGACCGGTGCCACGTCGATGTAGAGCGAGGGAGCAAAGCGCCGGTTGAGGCGCAGCTCCTCCTCGCAGAAATGCTTGCGAGCCTCTACGCTGCCGAAATCCAGGAACGGCAGACGCACCGGCTTCTTGAGCTTGAAGGCGAGCGTCTGCGTGAGCAGGATCCAGGAGATGTGCGTCTCGACCAGCGCGACCGGCTTCCCGGTCTCCAGCCGGAGCGCTTCGCGCAATGCATCGACCAGGGTGGTGTCCATGTCCATGTGTCGCGCTCCCGGCTCACTGATTTCGTGAAGCCGCGAAAAGGCGCCACAGCGCCCAGCCCGCGGGCAGCACCACCCACAGCGCCCACGGCGACGGTGCGATCGGCAGGCCGAAAATGCGACCCACGCCCGGCACCGCCGTGAGCAGGCCCCAGACCACGCACACCCCGATCAGCAGCGCATGGAACACCGTGTTAGTGTGCGCAAGCCGTAAGCCCGCGCCGCGGAACCACAGAAGCAGCAGCAGGTTGCCCAGCACGATCGAGCCGAGGCTCGCCATGCGCAATTCTTCCTGCGTGGCATCCAGCGCGCGGCAAGCCCACTGCACCGCCACCACGCCGGCGAAGACCAGCGCGCCCATCGCGAACGCGCGCGCTGCCGAGGCCGGCGAGAACAGCGCCTCGTCGCGCGGCCGCGGCGGCACCGTCATGCTGTCGTCCGGCGCCCGCTCGGCCTCGAACACCAGCGAGCAGGCCGGATCGATCAGCAGCTCGAGCAGTACCACATGCAGTGGCAGCAGCAGCACCGGCCCGCCCATCACCACCGGGATCAGCGCCACGCCGACGATCGGCACATGCACCGCGAAGAGATACCCCAGCGCCTTGCGCAGGTTAGTGAAGATGCGCCGTCCCGCGCGCACCGCCTCCACGAGCGAGGCGAAGTTGTCGTCCAGCAGGACCAGCGAGGCGGCTTCGCGCGCGACGTCGGTGCCGCGCCGGCCCATCGCGACGCCGATGTCGGCCGCCTTGAGCGCGGGGGCGTCGTTCACACCGTCGCCGGTCATCGCCACGATGTCGCCCTGCTGCTGGAGCGCCCGCACGATGCGCAGTTTCTGAGCGGGGTCGACCCGCGCGAACACCTGCACCTCGCGCACGCAGCGGCGCAGCGCCTCGTCGTCCATCGCGGCCAGCGCCTTGCCGCTCAGGACCTGGGCGTCGCCGCCGTCGAGGAGTCCCGCCTGCCGCGCGATCGACCGGGCCGTCAGCGCCGCGTCGCCGGTGATCATCACCACGCGCACGCCCGCGCGCCGGCACTCCTCGATGACACGGGGCACCTCCTCGCGCAAGGGGTCCATGAAGCCGAGCAGGCCCAGGGGCGACAGGCGCAACCCGTCGGGCAACGCGGCGTCGTCGCCCGTCTGCCCGGCGTGCCCCTCGGCCGCCGCGAGCACACGGAGGCCGGCCACGCTCCAGCGGTCGGCGGTCTCTCGCAACAGTTGCATGCGCGCAGGGTCGGCATCGCACAGGGCCAGCACGGCCTCCGCGGCGCCCTTGACCGCCACCGTCCGGCCGGACTCGCCGGCCACATGCCACCAGTGCACGACATAGGGCGAGCCGTCGCGGATGCCCCGGCGCGGGCCGGGTGTCCATCCCGCATCTCCGCCGTCCAGGCCGGCGACTTGCGCGGTGACCCGCACCGCATGGTCCATCGGCTCGACACCGCCCGTGCTGCTCGCGCGCAGCGCGCCCCGCAACAGGCCTTGAAAGCGCGACGTCAACGCCTGCGCGCCCGGCGTGCATTCCGTCTCGCCGTCATGCAGCATCGCCAGAGCCATGCGGTTGTGCGTGAGCGTCCCGGTTTTGTCCACGCACAGGACCGTGGTCGTGCCCAGCGCCTTGATGGCCTGAGGCTGGCGGGTCAGCACATTCGACTTCGCGAGCCGCCAGCTGCCCAGCGCGAGCATCACGCTCCAGACGACGGCGAACTCCTCGGGAATCAACGACATCGCCAGGGTCAGCCCGACCAGCAGGCCCTGCGTCCACGCGCCTTCGCGCAGCGCGAACACGGTCGCCGCGACGACGCAGGTGAAGGCGGCAAGCCATGCGACACGACCGACCAGCCGGCGCAGCTCGTCCTGAAGCCGGCTCGCGCGGGGCGCGAGCTGCGCGATGGAGCGATGAATGGCGCCCAGCGCGGTGTGCGCGCCGGTGGCGGTCACCTCGGCCACGCCGTCGCCGCGCACCACCAGGCTGCCCGCGTAGAGCCGACGGCTGTCGGCCTCGTCGTCATCGTCGGCACCGCCTGCTTGCTTGCCCTGCGGCGCCGACTCGCCGGTGCGAAGCGACTCGTCGACCTGCAGCCCGACCGCTTCGAGAAGCCGCGCATCGGCGGACAGCCGGTCGCCCTCGTTCACCAGCAGGCGGTCGCCGCGCACCAGTTCACGGCTCGCGATGCGCAGCACGCGGCCCCGGCGCACGACGGTGCAGCGGGGACTGGAGAGATCCTTCAGCGCTTCGAGCACGCGTTCGGTGCGTTGCTCCTGGTAGATCGACAGCCCACCCACCATCAGCACCGAGGCCGCGAGCATGCCGGCATCGCCCAGGTCGCCAAGCAGCGCATACAGCGCGGCGGTCGCCAGCAGCAGCAGGAACATCGGCTGCGTCAGCGCGTTCCAGGCGATGCGCACCACTCCCTTGCGCGACACGGAAGGCAGCACGTTCGGACCGTCGCTGCGAAGGCGCTGTGCTGCTTCTTCGTCGGTCAGGCCTGCGGGCGGGTTGTCGGGCACGGTGGGCTCCTCATTGGCGTGGGCCGAGCGTGCCACCGCTGGCCGAGCCGGCCTTGACTTCCGTCAAAGCAGCGTCCGAAGGCCCCACAGCACGCTGCCCGCCAATGCCAGCGAGGCGATGCCCGCGGCAAAACCCAGCACCACCGCCAGCCCATCGCCCCCGCAACCCGCCGAACGACAGCAGGCTCAGCGTCATGCCGATCGGGATGTTGACCAGAGGTAGCGGGAGCACCAGCAGCAACGCCAGCACGCAGCCCAGGCCGCCGGCCAAGCGCATGGCCAGCGGCCCGGCGAACGCATGCAGTCTCGGGCGGCTGATGCCGTGGCGCCATGCAGCCATCGCCTCCAGCCGGGCCATAGCGGCTTCCAGATGCATGCGCGAGATCGACAAGCCTGCCAGCCATTGCGGCACCCAAGCGGGGCGACCCAGGAGTTGTTGCGCGGTAAACAGCAGCAGCGGCGCGCCAAGCACGCTCGACATACCCGGCAGGGAGGGCAGCGCATTGGGCAGCGCGAAGAACAGGATTGCAGCGGCGAGGCCGCCCTCGCCTGCAGCGGCCACGATGTCGCCGACACGCACGCGCGCCTGGCCTTCGTCGCGCGCGAGACGGCCCAGCTTTTCCACCCAGGCGTCGGCGCGGGCCGCCACCTCAGTGCGCCATCAGGACCGGCACGGTCATCTGCGCGAGGACCTGCCGCGTCACACCGCCCAGCACGCGCTCGCGCAGGCGCGAATGGCCGTAGGCCCCCATCACGAGCAGGTCGGCGCCAAGGTCCGAGATCCGCGACAGCAACGCGTCGGCAAAGCCGATCTCGGTCACCTGCGTCTCTGCGCGCGCTTGCACGCCATGCCGTAGGAGGTACTGGCACATGTCCGGCACCAGGAGCTGCTGCGCGTTGTCCTCATCGCGCGGGTGGCGCATCGATACCAGCGTGACATGCCCGGAGCGATGCAGCGCCGGCAGTGCCGCCTGCATGGCCATGGCGGCTTCGCGCGAGCCGTCCCAGGCCGCGACGATGTGTTTGGGCATCTTGTCGAAAGTGCCGGCCGAGGGCACGACCAGCACCGGCCGGCCCACTTCCATCAGCACGCGCTCGGCGAGTGCGCGGACGATGGTGTCCCGCTTGTTGGCGTCGTCGTCCTGCCCGAGTACCACGAGGTCGCTCGCATGGCCGTAGCGCACCACGGCGTCCACCGTGGCGCCGTCGACCAGTCGCATCTCGTAGGACATGGGCCCCGAAGCGGCGATGTCTTCCCTGAACTCCCGCGAGATGCACTCGGCGCGCCGGCGCAGGTAGTCGGCCGACTCCGCGATGTAATCGGTCATGCCGGTGGCGATGGCGTCTGCCGGAATCACGCCGTCGTACAGGCCCGTGGGAACCAGCCCGACCAGGTGGCTTTCGTGGGCGCGCGACCACCGGGCCGCCATCGCGGCGCGCACGGGGCTGCGGTCCGAATGGTCCAGGTGAACAAGGATGGTTTTGAAATTCATGGAAGGCCTCGCGAGGTGATGCGCCGCGTCCCGGCGCAGGAAAAACGATGTCGGGTGCATGGTCGGCCACCGGGCGCGTGCGAGTGTTGACGGCGATCAAACCAGCACCAGGTCGGCGTCGGGCCACATCGGGTCAGCGCCCGAGCACGCACTTGTCGTACAGGTGCGGCGCGCGGCCTTCGGGGTCGTAGCGCTGCTTGAGCCCGGCGTAGACGTCCGCCCCGTAGGCGCGGTCGAACTCCTCGCGCGTGAAGAAGCTGTCCGAATAGAGCGACTTGATGCCGCCCAGGCGCAGCACCTCCTGCTCGACCAGCCGGTTGAAATGCCCGGCCTCATGCGCCTCACGGCGCTCGACCACATCCCAGAAGCCGAAGTTCACGTACAGCGTGCCGGCCTCGAGCGGGTACAGCGCAAAGTGCGCGTGCGGGTCGGGCACCCGAAGCGGACAGATCCAGACCGGCAGGATGCCGATCTCGCGCAGCAGGAATTCGAGAAAGTCCGGTGCCGCGCGCAGCGGGATGTCCACGTCCTGGATCACCGACTCGGTGTGCAGCCCGCGGCATTCGGCCAGGCGCCTGGTCACGCCCCAGCGGGCGTTCAGACGCATGAGCCGCGTGTAGGTGCGGGAGTTCAGGTGCCCGCGGCCCAACAGCCGGCGCACCAGCCGGTTCTGCGCGCCGAAGTTGCGCGAGCACCAGAACCAGTCCGTGTCCCAGCGCCACAGGTAGTCGTGCGTACGCAGGTAGTCGACCGGCATCTCCAGCAGCGAGCGGTAGTAGATGCGCTCGAACTCGTAGTTGCTCAGCCAAAGGGCGGCATGCGCGAAGCGCCCGATGTTCAGCACCAGCGAGCCGAGCCCGAACACCACGCCATCGACGAAATCGGCATCGCCCTCGCAGGCCTCGGCCAGCGCCGCGAAGAAGTCCGCGGGCTTGTCGAATCCGATGTGTTCCACCCGCACGCAGGGCAGCACCGGTAGCGTGCGCAGCACCAGCCGCAGCGCGTAGCCGAGCGAGCCGTAGGAGTTGGGAAAGCCGAAAAACAGGTCGCGGTGTTCGTTGTCGGGCGTGCAATGCACGATGTGCCCGTCCGGCAGCAGGACATCGAGCTCGCGCATCGAATGGTGGACCAGGCCCTGGCGCATCGATGTCGCCTCGATGCCCACGCCCGCCACCGCGCCCCCCGCCGTGATGGTCTTGAGCTGCGGCACCACCGCCGGCATCATGCCGTGCTGCAGCGTGGCGGCCACCAGGGTCTCGTCGGTCGCCATGCCCTCGACCTCGACGGTGTTGTACGAGGCGTCGATGCCGATGACGTGGTCGAAATCCCCGAGGTCGAGGTGGCGCCTCGGGCCGCCCTTGCCATCGCGGTCGCGGAACAGGTTGGACGTCCGCTTGGCCAGCGCGATCGGCGCCGCCGGCGCCGCGCCGTCCCCCTGCAGCGCTGCCAGGAGGCGGCGCCTGCGCGCCGCATGGGCCTGCGCCTCAAGGCTCGGGTGCACACAGGTGCCCCCGGCCCATCGGGTAGCTGTCCGGCGTCACATTGCCCTTGCTGAAAACGATCTGGAACAGGTGCGTGTAGCCCGCCGGCGAGCGGAACATCTCGGCGCAGCCGATCAGGTAGGTGCGCCAGATGCGGCGGAAGCGCTCGTCGAAACGCTGCGGGTCGCGTGCCTGGATCGCGGGCCAGTGCTTCTCGAAGCGCTCGGCCCAGGCGTCGAGCGTGGGCGCGTAATGGCGACGCAGGTTCTCGATGTCCACCACCTCCAGGCCGCTGCGCTCCATCTCCACGATCACATCGGCCAGGCTGGGAATCCAGCCGCCGGGAAACACGTGCTTGCGGATGAACAGCTCCGTCTCGAAGCGACCCACATGGCCGATGAAGTGCAGGACGCCGAGCCCGCCGGGCTTGAGGAACTGCGCGTGCGCGCGGATCACCTCGGGCAACTGGTCGCGGCCGGCATGCTCCAGCGTGCCGATGGAGACGACCTTGTCGTAGCACTGGTCGACGTCGCGGAAGTCGGCTTCGCGCACCTGCAGCGAGGCTTCCAGCCCGCGCCGCTCGATCTCCTCGCGCAACCACTCGACCTGCTCGGTGGTGGTGTTGAGGCCTACGCCCGTCGCACCGATCTTCTGGTGCGCACGGAACATGAAACCGCCGAAGCCACAGCCGATGTCGATGAACCGGTCTTCGGGTTTCAGCAGGATCTTGCGGCACACGTGGTCGATCTTGTGGCGCTGCGCCTCTTCCAGGCTGCGGGTTCCCTCGGGCCAGTAGCCGCACGTGTACATCATCAGCGGATCGTCCAGCCACGGCCGGTAGAAGCCGGTGCCCAGCCCGTAATGCGCGCGTGCGTTGGCCTTGGCACGGGCTGGGTCGCGGTTGGAATGGCGCAATTCGTGCAGGATGTTCTCGATGCCGTTGAGCGCACCGGCCTGCTGGTCGAAGCCGACGGCCAGGGCAGCTCCGAAGTTGCCTTCGACATCCACCTCCTGGTCGAAGTAGGACTCCATCAGCCCGATATGGCCGCGGGTCGCCGTGGCGAACAGTGCGGCATCGGTGTGCAGGACGATGGTGAAGACCGGCTCGCCCTCACCGACCTCGTGGCGGCTGCCGTCGGGCATGACGACGGCGAAGCGGGTCGCGGCACGCTGGCCGATGCCGTCGAGCATGTTGCACAGGGGAGGGGACAACATCATGGTGCGCATCCGGTTTCGCGCACCTAGCCGTCCAGCGGCACGCCGCCACCGAAGCGGCAGACCCAATGGTCCATGAGTTCGTGCTGCACGGCGCTGATCGAGCGCTGCCATGCGGTCATCATTTCGAGCTGCTGGCATTGCGCCAGCACCAGGCTTTTGCCGACGACCATCTGCCAGTTCATCACGGATTGAAGATAGCCGTTGCCGAAGGCCAGCGGCGTCGTCGAAAGAGTGTCGTCGGGCATGGGAAGTGTCTCCACGAGCTAAAGGTCTTGTTGGGCAACGGGCGGGCGTTCCTCAGGTCGGTGCGTTGCGGATCGCATTGCGCAGGCGCGCGGAGGCCCGGCCGACTTCGGCCTCCACGGCCTGCCATTGCGTGGCGTCGGCGGCTTCCATTTCGGCCATCTTGTCCTCCACCGCCCGCTGGTCCTGCCGCAGCGAAAGGATCTGTCGCTCCAGGTTCGCCCTGGCGTCGCCGCTGCTGTGCGCGGACATTCGCTCGAGCTGGGCGATGGTCTTGCGCGCCCTGTCCACGTCCTGCTGTGCCCGCTCGACGATCGAGCTCTGGGTGCGGGTGACGGGTGCATGGACGAAGGCCGGCTGCGACGCCAGCGCCTGCCTGTCCGCATCGGGCAGCAGGAGGCGGCCGCCGTGCACCTGCAGTTGCGCCACGGGAACGGCGATCAGATGCCGGGATGCCCCGACGAGGTCGACAGGGCCGCTCGTGTCGATGATCAGGAAGCTCACGCGCTTGTCGGTGTCCACGATCAGGTCGAGCGCCTTGCCCAGCCTGTCGCCCGCGGCGTTGTACACGGTGCGCCCAAGAATGCTCTGCTTCGCGCTCCAGCCTGCGATCACCTGCTCGGTCTCGGTCGTCGTGGCGCCCAGGCGGCGGACGCCGGCCACCTGCGCGCCCGCCGTGCCGGCAAGCGACAGCGCAAGCACCATGCCCAGGGCGGCGATGTGGCAGGCTCCCGGCACTTGCATCTCCCGGCTCATCCGGCCTTCATGGGCGCAGCCATGAAGGCGTGCACCGAGAAATAGCGGCGAGCCATCGCCACCAGCTCGTTGGTGCTCATGTGCCCCACGGTCTCCCAGCCGACGATGCGGCTCGCCATCTCGGGACGGTGCTTCTCCACGTAATGGCGGAAATCCGCCTGCGCCGTGCGCGAGCCGGCGACGAGCACTTCGGTGATGTCCTTGATTGCGTCGCACACCTCACCGAAGAACTCGTGCTCGCTGCGCACACTGCTGCCATGCTGGCGGGTGCAGTGGACGTGCTCCCTGACCTGCTGCGCAAGAACCTGCGAGGCATCGAACTGGAAGACTTGCGCGGCGTGGTGATCGACCCAGGCGACGGCGTGATAGAGCGGCATGAGAAACCCGTTGAAAGAATGAACACGAATGAAAGGGAGCGCAAAGGTCCTGCGGAAGCCGCGCCCTAGGCTTCGATGATCACCTTCAGCGCATGCGTCTCGGCGGCGCGCCCGAAGGTGTCGTAGGCGTCCATCACCTGGTCCAGCTTGAACCGGTGCGTGATCAGCCGCGCCGGGTCCACCTTGTGGGACTGCACCGTCTTGAGCAGCATCGGTGTCGAAACGGTGTCGACCAGCCGCGTGGTGATCGCGATGTTCTGCGACCACAGCCGCTCCAGGTGAACGTCTGCCGGGTGTCCATGGACACCGATGTTCGCGATGATGCCGCCGGGCGCCGCGATGTCCTGGCACAGCACGAAGGTCGCCGGTATGCCCACGGCCTCGATCGACACGTCGACGCCCCGGCCGCCGGTCAGCGCGAGCACCGCCTCCGCGGCCTTGCCATCAGCGCTGTTGATGGTGTGCGTCGCGCCGAACCGGCGCGCCACCTCGAGCCGGCCGTCGTCCAGATCGATCAGGATGACCTGCGACGGCGAGTAGAACTGGGCCGTGAGCAGCGTGGCCAGGCCGATCGGCCCCGCGCCCACGATGGCCACCGTGCTGCCCGGCGAAACCTTGCCGTTGAGCACGCCGCATTCGAAGCCGGTCGGCAGGATGTCGCTGAGCATCACCAGCGCCTCCTCGTCCGCACCGGGCGGCACGGGGTAGAGGCTGGTGTCCGCATGCGGGATGCGCACGTACTCGGCCTGCGTACCGTCGATGGTGTTGCCCAGGATCCAGCCACCGGTGGCGCAGTGCGAATACATGCCGCGGCGGCAGTTCTCGCACTTGCCGCACGATGAGATGCACGAGATCAGCACATGATCGCCGGGGAGGAAGGCCGTCACGCCTGCGCCGACAGTCTCGACGACGCCCACGCCCTCGTGTCCGAGGATGCGGCCAGGCGCGCAGCTCGCCACGTCCCCCTTGAGGATGTGCAGGTCGGTGCCGCAGATGGTCGTCTTGAGAATCCGCACGATGGCGTCGCCCGGCGTCTGGATTTCAGGCTTTGGACGGTCTTCGAGCGACTTGAGACCGGGGCCCTGGTATACGAGTGCTTTCATGCCGCCACGTTATGCGTCCGGGCGCGCTCTTTCTTTGAGATAGCGCAAGGAATCTCCGAATCGTCGCGCAAGAAGCCCTCTACCGGCCCTCGCGTCCCAGGACAATGAACCGGCGCAGCCACTGCTCGCGCTGGACATCGCTCATGCTCTCGACCTGTCCGACCAGGGTTTCGTGAACCGGCGCAATGCCCACGAAGCCGAGAATGTTCCGCTCCAGCGCCTTCAGGCTGTGGGCGCGGAAGTACCAGCGATAGACCAGCGCCGGCATTCCCATGGTCACGACGATGCGTGCCGAACGTCCCCTGAGCAGCTTCGCGCCGATGCCGCCTTCCGATGGCCGCCCGAGCGCAAACCCCGGGCGAAGCACCTGCTCGAGGAAGGCCCTGGTGACGGCGGGCATGCCGCCGAGCCACAGGGGAAAGAACAGCACGATGTGCCCGGCCCGCAGGATCGCCTCCTGCGCCGGCTGCAGCGCCACCGGCACGGCTTCGGTGTCCCATGACGTCTTGCTGCCCAGCAGCGGGAAGTCCAGCTCGGCAACGTGGATGACCCGGACTTCATGGCCCGCTGCCCGCGCGCCCTGCGCATAGGCCTGGGCGAGCGAATGGCCGAAATGCGGGGCCGACGCATCGGGATGGCCCTGAAGCAGGAGGATTTGTCTAGGCATGGTGTTCAGCGCAACGGAGATGAAGCCATCCTCGGCATCGCGCGATGCTCCCGGTTTGCGCGAGATCAAGCCCAAGCGATCTCGGGCAATGTCCGATGGCCATCGAGTCTTGACGCCGCGCCGCCCGGGGCGACACTGAAGGCATGAGCACCATCAGCCCATCGGCCGCGATCGTCGGGCTCGCCGTGGCGCTGGGCATCGGCCTCATCGTCGGCATCGAGCGCGAGCGCCGCAAGGGCGACGGCGACCGGCGCGCGGCCGCGGGATTGCGCACCTTCGCCATCGTGGCGCTGGCCGGCGCGGTGGCGCAGATCCTGCCGGGCCTGGCGCTCGTTCCCATCGGGGGGGCGCTCGTCGCCGCGCTGGCGGCCGTGTCCCACTGGAAGAGCCGCTCGCCGGACCCGGGCATGACCACCGAGATCGCGCTGTTCGCCACCTACCTGATCGGCGTGCTGAGCGTCATCGAGCCGTCGCTGGGTGCGGCGTGCGGAACGGGCCTGGCGCTGCTGCTGGCGGCGCGCCGCGGGCTGCACCGCTTCGCCACGGAACTGCTCAGCGAACAGGAGCTGCGCGACGGCGTGCTGCTGGCGGCGCTCGCTCTGATCGCGCTGCCGCTCATTCCGTCCCAGCCTGTCGCGATGCTCGGCGGCATCGCGCCACGGCCGCTGGCCGCGATGGTGCTGCTGATCATGTCGGTACAGGCCGCGGGACAGGCGGCCGTACGCTGGCTCGGTGTGCGCGGCGGCCTGCTGGGAACAGGCTTCGCGTCCGGCTTCGTGTCGAGCACGGCGACCGTGGCGTCGTTGGGCAGCCGCGCGCGCGAACAGCCTTCGCACACCGGCCTGCTGGCTGGCGCCGCGGCCCTGTCCGCGGTCGCAACATGGGTGCTGGCTCTGACGATGGCTGCGGCACTTTCGCCGCAGGCCGGTCTTGCGCTGCTTCCGGTGGCGTTCGCCGGTGCGGCGGGCGCGGCTGCCGCGGGTCTGCTGCCTCTGTTGTCGCCCCAGCCTCGCATCGCGATCGAGGCGCGAGCCGACACGCGCAGTGCGCTGCGGCCCCGCGAGGCGCTGGTCGTTGCGACCGCGCTGGCGCTGGTTGCATTGCTGGTGGGCACGGCGCAGCGGCACTTCGGCGACGCGGGGCTGCAGATCGGCATCGCGCTCGCGGCGCTGGCCGATGCGCATGCCCCCGTGGCCTCGCTCGCTTCGCTGCATGCGGCCGGCACCCTGTCCACGGACCATTTCGTGCGCGGCGTGCTCCTGGCGGTGGGAACCAACACGCTCACACGCTGCGCAGTGGCCCTGGCAGCCGGTGGCTGGGCTTACGCCCTGCGCGTGGCGGCCGAGCTGCTGGCCAGCCTGGCCTGCGCGGGCGTTGCCTCCGTCTGGCTCAAGGGCTGAGCCTCACGCCGATGGAAGCGGGGTCGCGCACCCGGTGCATGACGGCCCCGGGCGGGCTTCCAGCACCGCCCTCAGCTGGTCGTTGGGCCGGTAGGTCGCCAGCCCCTTCAGTCCGAGGCGCCATGCGTGCATGTACAGCTCCTCGAATTCTTCGTATGGACAATCCGCTGGCACGTTGACCGTTTTCGAGATGCCCGCGTCGATGCAAGGCGCCACGGCGGCCACCATCTCCACCTGCGCCAGCGCGCTCATCTGCAGGGCGGAGACGAAAGCGGGACCGGGCACCGCCTGCGGCCCCTTGCGTTCGCGATACAGCCGCATCGCGTGGTCCTCGACCCTGTATTCCCCGATCCGCCCGTCCGGCAACCGCCTGCGCCGCGCGAAAGTCCATGCGTAGGCGGGCTCGATGCCGTTGCTCGCGTTGTCCGAGAAGGCCAGGCTGATGGTGCCGGTGGGCGCGATCGACAGCAGGTGCGAGTTGCGCACGCCGTGCGCGCGAATCAGCGCCTTCAGCGGATCAGGAAGACGGGAGGCGAAGGTGCCCGGGCGGAGGTAGGGATCGGCCTCGAAGAGAGGAAAGGTACCCCGCTCGCGGGCGAGTTCGCACGATGCGGCGTAGGCCGCGTCCCGCAAGGCCCGGGCGATGCGCTGCGCCGCATCGCGGCCCTCGGGCATGTCGTAGCGCAAATTCAGCATGACCAGGGCATCGCCCAGGCCGGTGAAGCCGAGGCCGATGCGCCGCTTGTCCAGAGCTTCCCGCCGCTGGCGCGCCAGCGGCCAGACGGTGATGTCCAGCACGTTGTCCAGCATGCGCACGGCCATGCCGGCAAGGCGCGAGAAGCCTGCTTCGTCGAAGCGCGCGGACGGCTCGAACGGGTTCTCGACGAAGCGGGTCAGGTCGATCGAGCCGAGACAGCAGCATCCGTAGGGCGGCAGGGGCTGCTCGCCGCATGGGTTGGTGGCCGCGATCGTCTCGCACCAGGAGAGATTGTTGTCGGTGTTGATACGGTCCAGGAACAACGCGCCGGGCTCCGCATGGGCGTAAGCCGATCGCATGATCCGTTCTCACAGCGCCCGCGCGGGGCGCGCGCCGTAGACCCACAGGCCGTCGTCGCGCCGGTGGTGGGCGTCGGTGCGGATGCGCGGCCCGGGTTCGGCCCGGTGCACCAACTCGACCACCCGGTCGTCGCGCACCGCCCGCATGAAGACGTCGGTCAGCCCCACGGACAGATTGAAGTTGGTCAGCTCGCCGCCGTCCTTCGCGCCGATGAAACCCTCGATGTCGGGGTGATCGCAGCGCAGCACGCCCATCTGCGCTCCCCGGCGAGCGCCCGCGGACTCCACGGTCCTGCACGAAGCGTCGAAAACACGCATGAACGGCACGGGCCCCGAGGCACTCGACCGCGTTCCGGCCACCCACGCGCCGCGAGGCCGGATGCGCGAGAAATCGTAGCCCACGCCCCCTCCCCTGCGCATGGTCTCGGCCGCCTCGGCCAACGCGACCTAGATGCCCGGGTACCCCTCGTCGTCGCCGGTGATCGAATCGCCCACGGGTTGCACGAAGCAGTTGATGAGCGTGGCCGCCAGCGTCGTGCCGGCGGCCGACTGAATGCGCCCCGCGGGCACGAAGCCATCGCGCGAGGCCTGGAGGAAACGCGATGCCCATGCCTCCCTGTCCTGCGGCTTCTCGGCCTGCGCCAGAGCCCGGGCCACGCGACGGTGGATATCGTCGATGCCATGCTCGTCCTCCCGGGCGTACTTCTCCATCAGCACGTCACCGCTGATCTGCTGAGCGGGCGGCGCGGAAGGCGGCTGGGCGTGGGTGATGTCGCTTGCCATGGGGATGGCTGCCGGTTCGTATGAGATGCCCATGATGAGCGGCTGCTTCCCGCGAAACTTGATCCAGCGCAAGCCGCTGGAAAGCGTGAACTCCTAGAGTGCTCCGACATTCATCGCATCGCCCGGACGGGAGAAAGGACGGCATGGTTCGCAGTTTTCGCACACCCGACATCACTATCAGGGTTCCTTTCGGGACCACGGAACCGGAGCGCATCGCACTGTTGCAGGCCGCCGGCATTCCGCTGGACGCCGGCGGCGAGCTTGCGGGGGGCTTCCTGTATGAACGCCGGCCCGGCAGGTTCGGCGACGGCTCCATCTTCCGCTGGCTGGACGCGAGTGGCGACGCGGCCGGCCCAGTCGCGGCAGCCTCCGGGCATGCCCCGCTGCAAAAAATTGTCGAGCGGGTCTCCGGATGAACACACTGCGTTCGATCCTCGTCCACCTGGACGGTACCGACCGGGCCGAAGTGCGGCTGCGCCTCGCGCACCGGCTGGCGGCACTGTACGACTCGACATTGGCCGCGCTCTTCGCGGTGTCGCCGCGCGTGCTGGCCGTGCTGCCGATGATGGGAGGGCTCCCACCCATGCCCACGGCCGGCGATATCGATCCCGAACACCGCGCCCACGCAGTCGCGGTGTTCGAGCGTCTTCTGCAGGACCACGCCAGCCGAAGCGACTGGCGCGAATTGCGCGGCGAGCCCGTTGTCGAGAGCTTCATCGGCCATGCGCTCACCTGCGATCTCATGGTGCTCGGACAGCGCAATCCGCGCGACACGGCCGGCTTCGACGTGCCGTCCGATTTCGTCGAGGCTGTCCTGCTCGGCAGCGGCAAGCCGGCGCTGGTCGTGCCCGCTGCCGGCCGGGTCTCTCCGAGGCCGGAGAAGGTACTGCTCGCCTGGCGGCCGACGCGCGAATCCGCCCGGGCGCTCGAGACCGCTTTGCCCCTGCTGCAGGCGGCGCAGGAAGTTCATCTGGCGCCCTTCGCACACGGCGACGACTTTGCCTCGTCGTTGTCGAGGCTGCGCGGCTACCTGCGACTGCACGGCATCGGGCCGGTACTGGAACATCGGGCGCCGGACGAAGGAAGGCACGCCGGCGAGGCGCTGCTGTTGCTGGCGGAAAAGACCGGCGCCGGCCTGATCGTCATGGGCGCCTACGGCCACAGCCCGGCGCGCGAGCTCGTGCTCGGTGGGGCCACCCGCACCGTGCTCGAATCAGCCACGATTCCGGTCTGGATGGCGCATTGAGCGGCCTCCCGGGCCCAGGCTCCGGCTAGCCCCAGGATGCCTTCGCGAATGCATCGACGAAGCGCGACAGCTCGGCGCGCGGCAGCCGGTCGATGCCCGCGGCGCGCGACCGGCCGGCACCGCCGAAGCTGCTGCACAGCGCGTGGGCACCGCGCGGAAGCGCCAGCGGCGCACGCACGCTGACGACATAGCCAGCGCCCTGCGCTTTCAGCACAGCATGCGCGAGACCGGGTTCCGCGTTGGCCAGTTCGTTGGCGAGACAGCCCATTACGCGCCGGCTCCAGGGCGCGTCGGGCAGCACGCGCACGTTGCCCTGGGGGCCCTGCCACAACATGGCGGCTGCAGCGGCCTGATGAAGGTCTTCGTGGCGCAGCGCATCGATCTCATCGACGACATTCTCGTGGGCCAGCATGTCGCGCGGGTCCGCGTAACGCGCCATCCGCGTGAACAGCACGCGGGGGCGATGCACACGTCGTGCTCGTACTCGCCGTAGGCGTTGTAGTTGATTAGCACGCCCAGCCGGCGCAGCCCCGCGCAGTCGCCGGGCTCGAAGCCGCCGTCGAGCGCCAGGCGGTCCGCCACCGCGCCCATGTTGTCGCCGTAGATGCCGACCAGCGCCCAGGCGCGATGCGCGCCGCCCAGGTAGCGATTGACCAGCAGGCTGGTGCAGACGTCGCTCGACTCGTCGACGTGCGTCTCGAGATTCGGATGCACCGACATCTCGCCGGCAGCGTGGTGGTCGAAGTAACGCACGCGAACGCCGTCGCCAAGCAGATGCGTCAGGCTGGAGCGGTTGCGCTGCATCGAGATGTCGAACACGTTGACTTCGTCGCCCGCGCCCGCGCGGACGCGCCCGAGCAGCGCGATGTCGCGCTTGAGCCCCGTCACGAGTTCGGCAGGCCCGGGCTCGTGCAGCCGCCATTGCAAGACGGCACACAGCCCGTCGGCGTCGCCGTTGCAGACATCGAATCGCCGGACCATGGCGCAGCCTCGGGCCCGCTTGACTCAGGCCGGAAGGCGCCAGTTGCCATCGGCCTGCCGGCATGCGCTGCCGCCGATGCTGTCGGGCCGCCCACCGGCCACTACTTCGAGCCTGAAGTCGCGGCACCGGATGCTGCCGCGCTCGAAGCTGCGCGTGGGCGTGAACACGAAGCTGTCGCCCGTCTCGCGGTTGCGCCATGCCGAGGATTCGCCGTTCGCCAGGGCGTCCAGTGCGTTTGCCACGCGGCGACGGTCATCGTCGCCCATCGCCCTGGCTGCCACGCTGCCCGGTACGGCACCGAAAGATCCGGTGAGCGTGCCGCCTGCCGGCTCCCGCGAGAAGAGACCGCTGCATCCGGCCAGCACCAGCGCCGTACACGAAACGCAAAGAACCGGCGCAACTTTCTTCATCTGCATCTCCGTGGCGCCGCCTAGCTCAAGCGTAGGAACGCAGGCGGCGCGAAAAGTCTGCAAGAGGCGCGATGCCGCTCGCCTCGGCGCGCAGGCACCAGTCCTGCAACTGCTTCGCGAGCTGCTCGCCGGTAGCGGTGGATCGGCTCCACAGCGCCGTCAGTTCCCCACGCATCGAATACATCGTAGCCAGCGCCTGCGAGGCATTCAATGCCTGAATCACCTGTTGGTAGCGGGAGGGGCCGAGCAACTCTTGGTCCTTGCCGAGCCATGGCTTCACCGCCTTGAGGGTGCGCGCGGCTTCCGGCGACAGGCGGCGCAGGCGGCCGAGTTCCGTGGTGCAGGCCTTCTTCAGCGAGCGGGTGTAGTTCGACAGCACGTCGTAATGGCAGCGGATGACCGCCTGCACGGTTGCAAGGTCGACGTTCGCCTTCGGTGCAACGAGGCGCGGCGTCGGCGCCACGTGCTTCACCTTCGCCAGACCAAAGGCCTGCAGGGTACGGATGTAGAGCCAGCCGATGTCGAATTCGAACCACCTGTTCGAGAGCTTGGCCGAGGCAGGAAAGGCGTGGTGGTTGTTGTGCAGCTCCTCCCCGCCGATCAGGATGCCGATCGGAAAGATGTTCGTGCTGGCGTCGCGTGCCGGCCAGTTGCGGTACCCCCAGTAGTGGCCGATGCCATTGACGACGCCCGCCGCCCAGAACGGAATCCACACGATCTGCGTGAGCAGGATCAGGCCGCCCGGCAACACTCCGAAAAGCGCCATGTCGACGATGCCCATCAGAACGATGCCGAGGATCTTGTGCTTCGAATAGAGATTGCGCTCCAGCCAGTCGTCGGGCGTGCCATGGCCGTAGCGTTCGAGGGTTTCCGCATGCCGGGCCTCGCGCACGTAGAGGAACACGCCGCCCCACAGCACCCGGTTGAGCCCATGAATCTGCGGGCTGTGCGGGTCTTCGGGGGTTTCGCACCTGGCGTGGTGCTTGCGGTGCACCGCGGCCCACTCCCTGGTCACCATGCCGGTGGTGAGCCACAGCCAGAAGCGGAAGAGATGGCTCACCGCCGGATGGAGCTCGAGCGCGCGATGCGCCTGGTGACGGTGCAGGAAGATGGTGACCGACGCGATGGTGACGTGGGTGAGCGCCAGTGCCGCGAGCACAGCGCCCCACCAGGGAAGATCGAGAACGCCGGAATAAAGCAGGGATTGCATTCGTACCTCTTGGACAATCGCGCGATTCTGCGGACCGCGCCCGCCCTGGGGATTGATGCAGGTCAATGCGCGTTGCGCGTGGCATCCATGTGCGAGATGACTCGCCGGGTCTTGCCGCTCCGCCCTCGCCGTTTTGCGCGCCTTGCGCCTCGGACTGGTGCCGCGCAAAACACCCGCATGCTGAAGCTGTCCGCCACAATGGGCTTCATGGTCGATCCGGCAGAGCCACCTTCGTAGGGCCTGCGCCGGATGGGGCTGGAACTGAAGACCTCAGCAAACCCGTCGTGTTCGTCGGTGTGAATCCGTAGAAGCGATCGTTGAGATAGCGGGCGACCTCTCTGATGTCTTCGTCGCGCCAGCCGAGCGAGGAGGCCTGCTGCCAGCGCCGCACCTGCTCCTCGAGGCTGTCCCAGTCGTAGACCAGCTTCCTGCCGCGCCAGTGCATCTTCTCGTTGTGACAGGCCACGCAGTTCGCGTTGTAGAGCAGTTCGCCGCGCGATGGCGACTGTGCCTGGGCCGCACTCCCGTGCAGGGCCGCGAAGGCCGCCAGCGCGACCGCCGCCGGCGTGGCCAGGCTCGGCATGCCGCAACGAAGGAACGAGGTGAACATGAGGCGCATGGGACTCCCCTTTGGGGCGTAGTCGGCTAAGGCTCCATCCTCCCCTGGTAACCAGACATTCGCTTGATCCAGCGCAACGAAGCCTGCGATGCGAGTACTTAAATTGAAGGCTCCTCAACTCATTCATGGAGCACCGCGCATGAACACCGCACTGTCCCGCCTGGACCGTATCGAAAACCTCTTTCCCGACATGCTGCGCCGCTGGGCACGGCCGCTGCAGCTGATCGACGAAGCTGAACTGCCGGCTGACATCCGCGTCGACGTCACCGAAAACGACAAGGAATACCTCGTCACCGCTGAAATTCCCGGCGCGAAGAAGGAAGACGTGCGCGTGTCGGTCGATGGAAGCTATGTCTCGATCTCCGCCGAGATCAGGAAGGACGAGGAGAAGAAGCACGGCCGCTCGATCGTCCGCGAAACCTATCGCGGCAGCGTGTCGCGCGGCTTCTCGCTGGCCAGCGAGGTCGACGACAAGAACGCCATGGCGAAGCTCGAAGACGGCGTGCTGCACCTGACGCTGCCCAAGCGCGCGAACAGTACCCACAACGTACTGAAGATCCAGTAACCACAGCCCGACCGGCGCCGCCGGCAGCGGGCTTCCCGCGCGGACCGCCCTGGTCTTCCGAGGAGCCCGCATGCTCGGCGCCTACATCACCCATCCCGACTGCGCCCGCCACGACATGGGCGCAGGCCACCCGGAATGCCCCGAGCGGCTTTCCGCCATTCATGACCGGCTGCTGATCGCGGGCCTGCTGGACTGCATGGTCCCGCACGACGCGCCTCTTGCGACCCATACCCAGCTGGTGCGCGCGCACACGATGGCGTACGTGCGCGAACTCATTGCCGAAGCTCCGGCGGAGGGCCATCGCTTCGTCGATCCCGACACCCTCATGAACCCGCACACGGTGCGGGCCGCTCTTCGCGCCACGGGGGCCGCTGTGCTGGCCACCGACCTGGTGCTGGCGGGCAAGGCGTCGACGGCCTTCTGCAACGTGCGTCCCCCCCGGGCACCACGCCACGCGCGACGCAGCCATGGGCTTTTGCTTCTCCAACAACGTGGCGGTGGGCATCCGGCATGCGCTGGACGTGCACGGCCTGCAGCGCGTGGCACTGATCGACTTCGACGTTCACCACGGCAACGGCAGCGCCGACATCTTCCGCGATGACGACCGCGTGCTCATGTGCTCCATCTTCGAGAGAGGGATCTACCCCTTCTCCGGCGAGGAAGACAACGGCCCGCGCATGGTGAACGTAGGCCTTCACGCGCGCTCCGGCGGCGATGCGTTCCGCGCAGCCGTCACCGGGCGCTGGCTGCCGGCGCTGGACGCCTTCGCGCCGCAGTTCGTCTACGTCTCGGCGGGCTTCGACGGGCATCGGGAGGACGACATGGGCAATCTTGGCTTGGTGGAGAATGACTACGTCAGGGTCACGCGACAGATCATGGACGTGGCGCAACGGCACTGCCAGGGTCGCGTCGTTTCGTGCCTGGAAGGCGGCTATGCGCTCAGTGCCCTCGCCCGCAGCGCCGCAGCCCACGTCAAGGTCTTGATCGGCGCCGACTGACCACTGCGCGAGGCAGCGGTCAGCGTGCAGGGCTCAGTGCCCGCTCGCGCCGTGTGCTCCGATGCCGGTCTCCGAACGCACCTGCTGCGCGAGGAAGCCACCGCGGTCCATCTGGGCCCGTGCACTTCGGTCGAGCATCGAGAACAGCCAGATGCCCACGAATGCGATGCTCATCGAGAAAAGACACGGCGATGTGTACGGGAACGGTGCCGAGCCTGCCGGGTAGCCGAGAGTGGCCTCCCAGACCGAGGGCGACACCACGGTCAGGGCCACCGAAGAGACCAGCCCCAGGAAGCCGCCGACCACCGCGCCGCGCGTGGTGCAGCCCTTCCAGAGCACCGACATGAAGAGCACCGGGAAGTTGGCCGAGGCCGCGATCGCGAAGGCCAGCGACACCATGAAGGCGATATTCTGTTTCTCGAACACGATGCCCAGCAGCACCGCTAGCGCACCGAGCGCCAGCGTGGTGATCTTCGACACGCGCAGTTCGGCCGCGCTGCCCGCGTCGCCTTTCCTGATGACGGTGGCATACAGGTCGTGCGACACCGCCGAGGCACCCGACAGCGTGAGGCCTGCCACCACCGCGAGGATGGTCGCGAACGCCACCGCCGAGATGAAGCCCAGGAACACGTTGCCGCCCACCGCATTGGCCAGGTGAATCGCCGCCATGTTGCCGCCGCCCCTGAGCACGCCCTTGGCGTCGAGGAAGTCGGGGTTGGTCAGCACGAAGGTGATGGCGCCGAAGCCGATGATGAAGGTCAGCAGGTAGAAGTATCCGATCCAGCCCGTGGCCCACATGACGGACTTGCGCGCCTCCTTGGCGCTGGGCACGGTGAAGAAGCGCATCAGGATGTGCGGCAGGCCGGCCGTGCCGAACATCAGTGCCATGCCGAAGGAGATCGCCGAGATCGGGTCCTTCACGAAGTTGCCCGGCCCCATGATCGACTGCCCGATGCTCGCGGCCACCTGGGCGGTCTTGCCGTCCTTGAGTGCCAGGTCTGTCTTGACCTTGACCGCGCCGGCGAACATCGCCTCGGGGCTGAAGCCGAAGTGCCACAACACCGAGAGAGCCATGAAGCTCGCGCCGCCCAGCAGCAGGCCGGCCTTGATGATCTGCACCCAGGTGGTGGCCGTCATGCCGCCGAAGAGCACGTAGACCATCATGAGCGAGCCGACGATGACCACCGCCACCCAGTATTCCAGGCCGAACAGCAGCTTGATGAGCTGCCCCGCCCCCACCATCTGCGCGATGAGGTAGAACGCCACCACCACCAGCGTGCCCGAGGCCGCGAAGATGCGCACCGGCGACTGCTTGAAGCGGAAGGCCGCCACGTCGGCGAAGGTGAACTTGCCGAGGTTGCGCAGCCGCTCGGCCATCAGGAAGGTGATGACCGGCCAGCCGACGAGAAAGCCGATGGAATAGATCAACCCGTCGTAGCCGGTGGCCATCACCGCGGCCGAGATTCCGAGGAACGATGCCGCCGACATGTAGTCGCCGGCAATCGCGAGCCCGTTCTGGAAGCCCGTGATGCCGCCGCCGGCCGTGTAGAAGTCGGATGCAGACCGTGTGCGCGCCGCGGCCCACTTCGTGATGAAGAGGGTCGCCACCACGAAGAGCCCGAACATGCCGATCGCGGTCCAGTTGGTGGCCTGCCGCTGCAACTGGCCCAGGTCGGCACCGGCCGCGAAAGCACCTGCCGACACGGCACACAGCGCGAAGAAGGCGGCGGCGGATCGCACGCGGGATGGACTCGGAAGATGGGCGCTCATGGCTTGGCCGCTTTCTGTACCGCCTTGACCACGGCGTCGGAGAGGGTGTCGAACTCCGCGTTCGCCCGGCGCACGTAGTAGCCGGTGATGGCCACGGTGAAGACAATCACCCCGAAGCCGATCGGCATGCCCAGGGTCATGACGCCGTCGCCGATACGCCGCGCCAGGAACTCCTTGTCGAAGGCCACCAGCAGCACGAATCCGTAATACGCGATGAGCATCAGCACCGCCAGCGTCCAGCCGAAGCGGTCACGCCGGCGCTTGAGTTGCCTGTATTGGGGATGCGCGGCGATGCGCGCGACCAGTTCGTCTTCCATCGAGGTCTCCTGTTTTGCAATGGGCGGATTAGGAGCGCGCGCGCCTCGCCGAAGCTTGCGCTGGCGCAAGGTTTTGTTCTTCGCCGCCTGCAAGATCGCGTCACTTCACCTGGCTCCACTTCCCTGCGAAAGACACGAGACATGAACGCTCCCGACCTCCCGTCCCGCCTTCCGACCTATGCGCCGCCGGAAGCACTCGCCCGCAACGCCCATGTTGCAGGCCGTGCCGCTTATGACGCACTGGTGGCCGAAGCCGATGCCGACCACGAGGGCTACTGGGCCCGTCTGGCGCGCGAATTCGTCGGCTGGAAGACACCGTTCACCAGGACGCTGGACAGCAGCGATGCGCCCCACTACCGCTGGTTCGAGGACGGTACCCTCAACGTGTCGTGGAACTGCCTGGACCGCCAGGTGACGGCCGGCAAGGGCGACAAGGTGGCGATCGTCTTCGAGTCGGACGATGGCAAGGTCACCCGCACGACCTATTCGCAACTGCTCGCACAGACTTGCCGCATGGCCAACGCGCTGAAGGCGCGCGGCGTGAAGAAAAGCGACCGCGTCGTCATCTACATGCCGATGTCGGTCGAGGGCGTGGTGGCGATGCAGGCTTGCGCGCGGCTCGGTGCGGTGCACTCGGTGGTGTTCGGCGGCTTCTCGGCGCATGCGTTGCGCGACCGCATCGCAGACACCGGTGCCGCAGTGGTCATCACCGCCGACCAGCAGGTGCGCGCGGGCAAGCAATTACCGCTCAAGGCGCTGGTCGACGAAGCGCTCGCGCTTGGCGGCTGCGAGGCGGTGGCGTCCGTCATCGTCTATCGGCGCACCGGCGCCCCCATCGCGTGGACTCAGCGCGACCTCTGGATGCATGAGATCACGCAAGTGCAGGACGATCGTTGCTCGCCCGAATGGGTGGGCGCCGAACACCCCTTGTTCCTGCTCTACACGTCCGGCTCCACCGGCAAGCCCAAGGGCGTGCAGCATTGCAGCGGCGGCTACCTGCTGCACGCGGCGCTCACAACCAAGTGGACTTTCGACATGCACGACGACGACGTGTTCTGGTGCACGGCCGACATCGGCTGGGTCACGGGTCACACCTACATCGCCTACGGCCCGCTGGCGATCGGTGCCACGGAGGTGGTGTTCGAGGGCGTGCCCACCTACCCCGACGCAGGCCGCTTCTGGCAGATGATCGAGCGGCACGGCGTGACGGCCTTCTACACCGCACCCACGGCAATCCGCTCGCTCATCAAGGCCGCCGAAGGCGACCCGGCCGTGCACCCCGACCGCTACGACCTGGGCAGCCTGCGCGTGCTGGGCTCGGTCGGCGAGCCGATCAACCCGGCTGCCTGGGAGTGGTATCGCCAGCATGTGGGCGGCGGCCGTTGCCCGGTGCTCGACACCTGGTGGCAGACCGAGACCGGCGGCCACATGATCGCGCCGCTGCCGGGTGCCACCGATCTCGTGCCGGGCTCCTGCACCTTGCCCTTCCCGGGCATCGCCGCGGCCATCGTCGACGAGACCGGCAACGACGTGCCCAACGGCGAGAGTGGCCTGTTGGTCATCAAGAAGCCCTGGCCGAGCATGATCCGCGGGGTGTGGGGCGACGACGCGCGCTACCGTTCAAGCTACTACCCGCCCGAGCTGCGCGGCTACTACCTGGCGGGCGACGGTGCCTCGCGCGACGCGCTCACGGGCTATTTCACCATCGGCGGGCGCATCGACGACGTGCTGAACGTCAGCGGTCACCGCATGGGCACGATGGAGATCGAGTCGGCGCTTGTGGCCTGCACGGCGCTGGTGGCCGAGGCAGCGGTGGTCGGGCGACCCGACGACACCACAGGCGAGGCGATCTGCGCGTTCGTGGTGCTCAAGCAGCCTCGACCCCAGGGGCCGGAGGCCAACCGGCTGGCGGGCGAGTTGCGCGCCTGGATCGGCAAGGAGATCGGCCCCATCGCCAAGCCCAGGGAGATCCGCTTCGCGGACAACCTGCCCAAGACGCGCAGCGGCAAGATCATGCGCCGCCTGCTGCGCTCTGTGGCCAAGGGCGAAGCGATCACACAGGACGTGTCGACGCTGGAGAACCCGGCGATCCTCGACCAGTTGACCGAGGCGCACTGAGCCTGCCCTGCTACCCCCGGGCCGGGGCGCGGTGCACCGGGAGCGCATTCAACGGAATGCGCAGGTACGCGACGCCGTTGTCGTCGACAGGCGGAAACCGCCCCGCCCGCACGTTCACCTGGATCGACGGGAGGATGAGCGTCGGTACATCCAGGGTCGCGTCGCGGGCCGTGCGCATCGCGACGAACTCGTCGACGCCGATGCCGTCGCGCACATGGATGTTGTGCGCACGCTGTTCCGCAACCGTGGTCTGCCAGCGGGCCTGCCGCGACGCCGGCGGGTAGTCGTGGCAGACGTACATGGCGGTGTCGGGCGGCAGCGCCAGCAGCCTGCGCATCGACCCATAGAGCTGGCGGGCATCGCCGCCGGGAAAGTCGGCGCGTGCGCTGCCGAGATCGGGCATGAAGAGCGTGTCGCCGACGAATACGGCGCCGTCCACCAGATAGGCCATGTCCGCAGGGGTGTGCCCCGGCACCAGCAAGGCGGTGGCCTCGACGTCGCCGATCTTGAATACCTCGCCGTCCTTGAACAGGTGGTCGAACTGACTTCCGTCGGGCAGGAAGCCGCGTTCGAGGTTGAAGAGCTTCTGGAAGGTCGACTGGACGACGCGGATGTTCTTGCCGATGGCGATTCTTCCGCCCACCCGCTCCTGGATGTGGCGGGCTCCGGACAGGTGATCTGCATGCGCATGGGTCTCCAGGATCCAGTCGATGCTCAGGCCGTGGTCGCGGACATAGGCGAGCAGCTTGTCGGCCGACGCGGTGCTGGTATGCCCTGACTTGAAGTCGTAGTCCAGCACCGGGTCGATGACCGCAGCATGCCTTGTGGCCTCCTCCCACAAAACGTAGGAAATCGTCCCTGTCCCGGGGTCGAAGAAGCCTTCAATCATCGTGCGGGTTGCCATGAGTGCTCCATTCAGGGATGTTCCGTTGTTCGCACAAACAATATATACTTAAATATAATATGTCAATCGAAAGCGAAACTTCGAACCCATGAAGACTTTGTCCCTGGTCATTGACCCTGCGCTCCTGCGCTCAGCCGCCGGCAAGGCGGTCACGGCACTCAAGCTCCTGGCCAACGAAGACCGCCTCCTTCTCCTGTGCCAGATGTCGCAAGGCGAAATGTGCGTCAGCGACCTGGAGCAGACACTAGGTATCCACCAGCCCACGCTGTCGCAGCAACTGGGCGTGCTGCGCAACGAGGGCGTCGTCAACACCCGCCGCGAAGGCAAGAACATCTTCTACAGCGTGGCCGACCCTGCAATGCTGGAAATCCTCGCGGTCCTGTATCGCCTCTACTGCCCGAAGGAAGAATGATGACCATCGACTGGCAGCACTTCACCCCGCTCGCAGCGCTGGCCGGTGGCGTGCTCATCGGCATCGCCGCGGCGATGTTCTTGCTGCTCAACGGGCGCATCGCAGGCATCAGCGGCGTGCTCGGGGGACTGCTCAGGCCGCTCAGGGGCGACGTGGCATGGCGCGGCGCCTTCACGCTGGGACTCGTCGGTGCACCTCTGGTCTATCTGCTCTTCGCGGCGCTGCCCAGGCCGCAGATCGACGCAGGATACGGCACGCTGATCCTCGCCGGGCTGCTCGTCGGCGTGGGCACGCGCTACGGGTCCGGCTGCACGAGCGGTCATGGGGTCTGCGGCATTTCCCGCCTGTCGCCACGCTCGCTCGTGGCCACGTTGGCGTTCATGGGCACCGGCTTTGCCACTGTGTTCGTGACACGTCATCTGCTCGGGGCCTGAGGAGACGCCATGCTCGTTTTCGCTTCACTGCTCGCCGGCCTGGTCTTCGGGCTCGGCCTCATCGTTTCCGGCATGGCCAATCCGGCCAAGGTGCTCGGCTTCCTCGACCTTTCCGGTGCCTGGGACCCGTCCCTTGCCTTCGTCATGGCTGGCGCCATCGCGGTCGCCATGGCGGCGTTCATGGTGGCGGGACGTCGCAGGGTATCGATCCTCGGTGCCGAGATGTGTCTGCCCTCGGCGCGCCGCCTCGACCGCCGCCTCATCGGAGGCAGCCTGCTCTTCGGCATCGGCTGGGGTCTCGCCGGATTCTGTCCCGGTCCGGGCCTGGTCGCTCTCGGAATGGGCGAAGGCAAGGCCCTCATCTTCGTGGCCGCGATGCTGACGGGCATGGGAATCTTCGAAATCCTCGAACGGCTCCATCGTTGAAGGAGCCAGTGCAGTCAGAGGCCCGCTTCACGCACGCGCTTCAGGAAGTCGGATTCGTCCTCCTGCCGCCGCATAGGCGCGCGTCGCCGGAAAGGCGCCAGGCACAGTGCGAACAGTTTCTTCATGGCTATTCCTTGCTTGGGGGTTGAGGCCGCCGTCGATCGAACTCAAGCAGTAAGAGCTGCCGACTCGTTCGCCGTCGCGTGCACGAGCATCACGGGCACCGACGAACCACGCAAGATCCGCTCCGCACTGCTTCCCAGCAGCACCTCGCCCAGGTCGCGCCGGCCGTGTGTGCCGGCCACGACAAGATCGGCATGCCACCGCCTTGCTTCGTCGGCGACCAGGCTGGAGACGGTGCCGTCCCATTCGTTGTAGAGCACAGAGTCGACCTCGACATCCGCGTGGCGCACGAGATCGATGCTCCGGTCGACCAGGCGCGTGGCCTCGGCGCGCAGGTCCGCAGGCCCATTGCGCGCATAGCCGGCTTGCGCAATGGACAACTCGTCGATCACATGAAGAAGCCGGATCTGGCTATTCATCGCTCTGGCAAGGCGAGTCGCTTCCTCGACTGCCCGGACCGCCGCCGGGCTGCCGTCGATGGGAACGAGTATTCGTCGATACACAAGAGACTTCTTCGCCGGGAACGGGCTTGCCGTGAGCACGAAGCTCATCGAAGCGCAGACACGAAGCGGCCGTGCCGTGCCCTGCTCGATTTCTCGATCGATGCAGTGGCGGTCCTGGCAATCATGCTGTTCATGACGTCATCTTCTTTCCGGGTTGCATTGAATGTCGTCTCATTCTGTACATGGCCCGCGGCGATGGCTTGACATGCATCAATGGACGCGGAGCCGCATGAACATCCGGTGCAAGGAGGACGAAATCGATCCAGCCCTTCCGCCTGTGAGGACCGGGGCGGCCCGGCTCAGGCCTGGATCTGACCGTCTACGACTTGGATGATGCGGTCGCAACGCCGGGCGAGTTCCGGGTTGTGGGTGACGAACAGGATCGCCATGCCACGCTCGCGATTGGCTTTTTGCAGGAGCTCGAACACCGCGTCGGCCGCCTTGGTGTCGAGGTTCCCCGTGGGTTCGTCCGCGAGCAGCAGCGGCGGGTCCATGGCGAGCGACCGGGCCACGGCCACGCGCTGTTGCTGGCCGCCGCTGAGCTGGGTGACCATGCTGTCGCGCCATCTCTCCAGGCCTACGTTGTCGAGCAGCTCAGCCGCGCGCCGCTCCATGTCCTCGTTGAGGAAGCCTGCATCGCCGAGCATCGGCATCATCACGTTCTCCACAGCGGTGAAGCCAGCGAGCAGGTTGTGATATTGGAAGATGAAACCGATGTTGTGCCCGCGCAGGCGCGTGAGCGCGCGCTCGTCGAGCACGCGGGTCTCTTTACCGCCGATGCGCAGCGATCCGCTCGTGGGCCGGTCCAGCAGACCGACGATATTGAGAAGCGTGCTCTTGCCCGAACCCGACGGCCCCATGACCGCGCAGAATTCGCCGCGCGCCAGGGTGAGGTCGATGCCGTGCAGCACCTCGGTCTCGTTCGGCAGACCGAGATTGAAAGCCTTGTGCACGCCGTGCAGGCTGACGACGGGTTCAACCACGGATCGCCACCACGGGGTCAAGGCGCGCCGCGCGCAGCGCCGGCGCGAATGCGGCTGCCAGACCGGTGAGCGTGGCCAGCAGGAGCGACGCCACGAACAGGCCCGGCTCGACGGCCAGCGGAAAAAGCGGCGTGCCGTCGGGGTTGAGCGCGTAGCGTTGCCACAGCAGCAGCGCCATCAGCCCGATGCCCGCGCCGCCAAAGGAACCCAGCAGCCCGAGCAGCCCGCCCTGCAACAGGAAGACCCGCAGCACCTGCCCGCGCGAGATGCCCATGGCGCGCAGGATGCCGATCTCCCGCGACTTCTGCACCACCGACACCACCAGCACGCTGGCGATGCCGAAAGCCACCGAGAGACCGACGAAGAAGCGGATGGTGGTGTTCGACGTCTTCTGCGCCTGCACGGCGGTGAAGAATTGTGCGTTGGTCGCGATCCAGCTGTCGGCTTCCACACCGGTGGCCGCGGTGATGCGCTGCGCGACGGTCTCGGCGGCATAGATGTCCTTCACCTTCACCTCCAGGCTGGAGACACCGCCGACGAGACCCAGCAGGCTCTGCGCCGTGCGCAGCGCCACGAAGGTGGTGCGCTGGTTGGCGGGCTTGCTGCCCAGGTCGAACAGGCCTGTGACCATGAGCGTCTGGTCAGCACCGCTGGCGGAAGACACGCGCAGCTTGTCGCCGATGCCCACGCCCAGGTCGATGGCGAGATCGGTGCCAATCAGGATGTCGGTCGGCGTGAGGCGCGTGCTGCCGCGCACCATCTTCTCGGGCAGCGCCACGATGAGGAAATACGGCGCCGGGTCGATGCCGTTCACCGAGACCGCGCGGCTCGCCTCGCCACGGATCACCAACGCGGAGCCGCCCGCCGCGGGCGCCACCACTTCCACGTCGGGCATGGCGCGGACTTGCGCCGCGATCGACTGCCATTGATCGATCGACTTCAGACGCTGAAGCGGTGCCTGCACGATGGCGTCTTCGAGCGGGAGAGCGCCATCCGCGCGCCCGGCGCCGAGCGTTCGCGCCGCCTCCTTGGGCGGCAGCAGCTGGATATGCGATTGCGCCGTGAGCACGCGACGGATGAAATTGGACTGCAGGCCCGTAAGCAACGCCGACATGAACACGATCACAGCCACTCCGATCGCAATGCCGGCGAGGATGAACAGGGTCTGCATGCGCCCTTCGCGCAGGAAGCGCAGCGCGACGATCCATTCGAAGGGCAGCCAGCGGTTTCTCATGGCCATGCTGGGCGCGTATCGACCGGCGCGGCGAGCACCGCGCGCAGACGAGATCCGTCATGAATGTCCGCCGTCTTCGCGGGCAGCACCAGATCGCCCGGGCGCAGGCCTTCGAGCACCTCGCTGAAGCCGCCACCGCGCAGCCCCAGTCGCACCGGCTGGCGCCGCGCGTGGCGCCCGTCCACCTTGAGCACCCAGGGTTCAGCCCGGTCTGCGTCGTGCAGCGCGTCGGAAGCCACCAGCACGGCCTGCGACCGTTGTGCGACCTGGATATCGACCGACACCGTCATGTCCTGCCGCAAGTAGGCCGGCGCCTCGGGAACGTCCAGCTTGACCTCGACCGAGCCGCGCTGCACGTCCACGCCCGGGTTGATGTAGACCAGTTCGGCCGTCAGTCGCTTCTCGGGGTAGGCATCGGCCGAGGCGACCGCCTTCTGGCCAGGCGCGAGCAACTGCAGGTTCTTCTCGTCGATCTGCACCACCAGTTGGGTCTTGCCGGCCGGAGAGAGAACCATCAGTGCCTTGCCCGGCTGAACCACGTCGCCGGGCTCCACGGCGCGGTCGATCAGCGTGCCGTCCACGGGCGCCGCGATGGTGGCGTAGACCAGGCGCGAATGCGCCATGGCCGCGCCCGCCATCGCCTGCGCGAGCGCGGTCTCGGCCATGGCGTAGTCGCTGCCGCCGACGCGTGTGCCGTCGAGTTGGCTCTGGCTGGACCGTAGCTGCGACTCGGCGAGGTCGACGCTCTTGTGCACGTCGTCCAGTGCCGCCTGTCCGACGAAGCCCTGCCGGAAAAGGTCGGTGTTGCGGCGCAGTTGCGCGCGCGCGTTGTCGAGGTTCACCTGCGCCTGGCGCACGACCTGCACCGCCACCGGCGCCTGCACCTCGCGCAATTGCCGCAGGCGGGCCCGTGCCTGTGACACAGCTGCGTCGGCCTGCGCGAGTGCTGCCGACCACTCGGCGCTTTCGAGTTCGATCAGCACCTGCCCCACACGCACGCTCTGGCCTTCGGTCACCGGTACGCGCTTCACCTTGCCGGTGATCTGGGTGCCGATGTTCACGCGGTGCGGCGTCTCGACATGCCCGCTGGCCACGACCGATTGGACAAAATCCCGCCGCACCACGGCCATTACCTCCACGCGCGGGCCGTAAAGGAGTGGCGGCCCCATCCAGAGGCCTGCAGCCAGCGCCGACGCCAGCACGAGCGCGACAGGCAGGCGCGGCCTGACGGCCTTCCACAGGCGCGCGGGCCATGCCGACCGCGGCGATTCAGGCGATGGCTGAGACACAGGCATCCGCCGGAGCGACCCCGGCCTCCTCTGCACGCGCGGCATGCACCAGCAGCACGGGAATCGGTGAACCGTCGCGCAATGCAGGCCCCAGCCCGCGACTGCCTCCGTGCGTGCCCGCCACGATCAGATCGGCATTCCAGGCCCAGGCCTGTTCGATGATGACGTCCGCGGCACGGGCCGCTTGCACGGTGAGGAGCAGCGTCTGCGTCGCGATGCCGGTGGCGGCCGCGCGCTCCCTCGCCTGCTGAAGCATCTGAATGGCTGCTTCCTCCATGCACGGAATCAGGTCCGCATCACGGACTGCGATGACGCCATCGCCAAGGCGGAGCCTCGATGCATCGACGACGTGCATGAGTCGCAGGGCCGCTCCCTCGAGCACGGCCAGGCGGACGGCTTCATCCAGCCCCCGCAAGGATGCGGGGCAGCTGTCCAGATAGACAAGGATTCGTGAGTGCATGGCAGGTATCCAGTCGTTCGGCATTGCGCGCCGATGACCGGAAGTCTCCACGCGCCGTGGCGCGCCGGCTTGACACGCATCAAGCCGCCGGTGAGTTGGAACGATGTTGATATGGCGCAAGACCGGCATCACCGCGCAGCGGAAGAATTCGCCTGCCCGTCGCGCCGGGGCCGGCGGCAGGTGCCCATCGCAGGCGGTCCCGAGGAGAAAGCAATGTCCATCTACAAGCACCTGCTGGTTCCGCTGGACGGCAGCCCCACGGCCGATCGCGGCCTGCAGGAAGCCATCCGTCTCGCCGGCGATCTCGACAGCAAGCTGCGGCTGCTTCATGTGATCGACGACTTTCCGATGCTGGCGGAGATATCGACGATCTCCAGCTTCGAGGCAGGCCTCCAGAAGGTGCGCGAATACGGCGAGTCGGTGTTGTCCAGGGCGCTGGCCCAGGCCACCGCCGCCGGCGTGGAAGCCGAGACCGTGCTGCGCGAGGTCACGCAGGGCCGTATCGCCGACGTCGTGACCGACGAAGCCGCCAAGGCCTCCTGCGACCTGATCGTGATGGGCACTCACGGTCGCCGCGGGCTGAGCCGGCTCGCACTCGGCAGCGACGCCGACCGTGTGGCGCGCAGCAGCCCGGTGCCTGTGCTGCTCGTGCGCGGGGCGTCGGCGAACTGACCCAGGCCACTGCGATCCGGCCGCTATTGCGAATTCCATCAACTTCACCCGACAGGAAGAACATGACGAACAACACTCTCCGTACCCTGCTGGCATCGGCGGCCCTTGCCGCAAGCGCCTGCGCATTTGCCGCCGACTACACGGCCCCCGGGCAGCTCAGCCCGCCGGAAAGCTCGATGCAGAAAGCGGGAGATGCTGCCGGCCGGGCCGCCCGCGACGCGGAGAAGGCAGCGCGCAAGGCGGCGGATGCAGCCAGGACCGCAGCCGAAAAGAGCAAGCTGACCACCGGCAAGGTGTCCAGGGCCTTGGCGGAACGCATCCGCCAGGCTGCGCAGAAAGCCGCGCAGGCCGCGACGCGTCTGGAGGAAAAGGCCACCGCGTCGGCCGGCAAGGCACTCGACGAAAGCAAGGACATTGCGCGGTCGGCCCAGGAAGAAAGCAGCAAGGCTGCACAGGCCTCCAGGGAGGCCCTTGCGCGCGCCGAGGAATCGGTCAGCCGTTCCGCCCAGGCCAGCAAGGAAGAAGCCGAAAAGGCGGCGCAGGCCACGCGCGAGGCGCTCGACAAGGCCGATGAAGCCATGCGCTCGGCGGCAAAGACCGTCGCCGACGCATCCGCACGCACGCTCGAGGCCGCGAAGCGCGCGGCCCGGCCGGCGAGCGCGGAGAAGAAGTGACATCCCTCCCCCGATCTTCAGAAAGCACTGCGATGAATCCTGACATTCAACTCCGGCACGACGTCTTCGCGCAACTCAACTGGGACCCCGCCGTCAACGCCTGCGATGTCGACGTGTGCGTGAAGGACGGGGTGGTCACGCTTCGCGGCGAGGTGGCCGACGAGGCCCAGCGCACAGCGGCCGAGCGCGCGGCTCGCCGCACCGAGGGCCTGACGACGCTGCTGAACAGACTCATCGTCCGCCCGGTCGCCGTGAGGGCCGGAATCCATCCGGCCTGAGCGGGCCCCGTCTGCCACCCGACGTGGTAGACCTATTCGCCCTCCTGGCGAACACCTTGATATGCATCAAGACATGTCGCCGGGTGCGCCAAAAGAATCGGGCCAGAAGCAACCAAGAACAACAGAAACCTGACCTTGGACATGACCACGCCCGAACCGGCGCCGTTGACGCGCGGTGCACCGCAATGGCTCAAAGGCATCGAAAGCTCTCGCGCGAAGAGTCCCGACGCGACTGCTTTGACCCCCTGGCCGAGCTTCCTGGCCGGTCAGGCAGAGAAGCCGGTCAGGGTGCTTCTGATAGACGAAGACAACGATGCGCGGCGCGCGATCACCCATGAACTGGTTGTCGACCCTCGCGTGTGCGTCGTCGGCGAAGCGGGCCGCCTGCCCGAAGCCAGGCGGCTGCTGGCGCAGCAGGAGTTCGACGTGCTCATCCTCGACGTGCGGCTCGGCGGCGGCAAGGGATTCGAGCTGATCGAGAGCGCCAGGCTCAACCGCAGTTCGGCCGAAGTCATCGTGCACTCGACGCTGGACGACGAGCTCCAGGTCCGTCGGGCCTTCGCCGCTGGTGCCTCGGGCTTCCTGGTCAAGAACTCGTGGTTCCTGAACTTCACGCAGGCGGTGCTGCAGGTCGTCAACGGAGGCGCGGCGGTCTCGCCGGACGTGATCCGGCACCTGCTCTTGCGCCAGGGACGACCCGTCCCCGCTCGGGCAGGCGACAACGGTGCCGTCCGCAGGATGCTGTCGGCCCGGGAACGCGAAGTTCTCCAGCTCGTGGCCCAGGGTCACGTCACGCAGGAGATCGCCCGGTGGTTGTCGATCAGCACCCAGACGGTATGCGCGCACATGAAGAACATCTGCCAGAAGCTGCGCGCCCGCACGCGCGCGCAGGCGGTCACCGTGGCCACCAACGAGGGACTGCTGTAGCCGCGCGTTTCAGTGCGTCATCAGCACGGGAACCCGCGACTGCGCGAGCACGTCGCGCGTCACGCCGCCCAGCAGCTGCTCGTGCATGCGGGCATGGCCGTAGCCGCCCATCACGAGCAACTCGCTGCCCAGCGCCTCGGTGCGATCCAGCAGGGCATCGGCGATGCGCAGCGACGTCACTGTTCGCTCCACATCGGCCCTCACGCCGTGCCGCATCAGCCAACCGCTCATCCCCGCAGGGTTCGGCGCAATCTCGGAATCGGCTTCGCCTTCGCGCAAGAGCGAAATCAGCGTGACATGCGCAGCAGCGGCATGGCGCGGTGCAGCGACAACGACGCCTCGCGGCTCCCATCCCAGGCCACGAGGACGCGGTCCAGTCCCGCCGCGATGTGGCCCGTGCGCGGAACGATGAGCACGGGCCGTCCCGCCTCGAGCATCACGTCCTCCGGCAAGCGGCGCTCCGCATCACCCACGGCCGCCGCTTCGTCCACCTGCCCGACAATCACGAGGACGCCGGCCGCGCCTTCACTGCCAGCGCATGAAGGCTCCTGTGCACGATCTTCCGGCACGCCGGTCGGCACGATGTCCATGAGGTGGCTGCGATGCCTCCTGGCGAGACGGGCCGCCAGACGAGTGCGGACCTCGCACCGCTCGGTGTGGTCGAGGTGCACGGAGATGATCGGCAGCGTCATGCTTTGGCTCGCTTTGCAGGGCTTTTGTGGCCGATGCGCGGCGGGCGCGCCGGCGGTGCCGTGGCAAGCGCCACGTACAGGGTATGCAGCGCGTCGGTCACGACGGTCCGCCGGGAGGCCGGCAACCCGACACCCGCACGAGCAGCAGCGATGGTCGGCGTCACCGCTGCGGCAGTTGCCGGCGCGCGAGGCGTGCCGTCCACGCCAGAGCCTCGCAGCGCCCTCACCGGCGCCATGGCCAGCGCTGGCCAGTCCTCGGCCCGCATGACGGCGTCCGCCCCGGCGCGGGTCAGCGCGATGCTGTCCTGCAGGATGCGCGATCCGACCGTCTCGAGCATCTCCAGCGAGTGCAGCCAGATGCCGAACTGCGCCTTGCACAGCGCCAGCGGAAAAGTCAGGTCGTTGCTCATGGTGTGTCCTCTCGCCCGGTAGGCGCCTGGACGGATGCTGAGGCCGCGATACCCCTCCCGCCTTGCGCGTGATCAAGGCAACGCAAAACCACGCCCGCTGTATCGGTTGTTACCGGTTTGATCGCGGTCAACCTCGCGCGCGCCGGCATGCCCATACTGGAATTTCCGTCCACCCAGAAAGAGAAAGCGACTCGACATGGCCTTCACTCCTTTGCCGGCTGCTCCGGACGATTTCATGCTGCTCGATGCCTGGTGGCGTGCCGCCAACTACCTTTCGGTGGGCCAGATCTACCTGATGGACAATCCGCTGCTGCAAGAGAAGCTGGAGCTCTCGCACATCAAGCCGCGTCTGCTGGGGCATTGGGGCACGACGCCGGGCCTGAACTTCATCTACGCGCACATGAACCGCGCGATCAACGCGCGGGACCTCGACGCGATCTTCATCGCCGGTCCGGGGCACGGCGGACCGGGCGTGGTGGCCAACACCTGGCTCGAAGGCACCTACAGCGAGGTGTATCCGGCGATCGGGCAGGACGCCGATGGCATGCGACGCCTGTTCACACAGTTCTCGTTCCCCGGCGGCATTCCGAGCCACGTCGCCCCCGAGACGCCCGGCTCCATCCACGAGGGCGGCGAACTGGGCTACGCGCTGCTGCACGCCTACGGCGCGGTCTTCGACAACCCCTCGCTGCTGGCCTGCTGCGTGATCGGCGACGGCGAGGCCGAGACCGGTGCGCTGGCTGCGAGCTGGCATTCCAACAAGTTCCTGAATCCGCGGCGCGACGGCGCGGTGTTGCCGATCCTGCATCTCAACGGTTACAAGATCGCGGGTCCCACAGTGCTCGCGCGCATCGGCGAGGAAGAACTGGCGCAGTTGTTGCGCGGCTACGGCCACGAGCCCTACTTCGTCGTGGGCGACCAGCCCGCCGAAATGCACAGGCAGATGGCGTCGGTGCTCGACACCGTATTGGAGAGCATTCGCGCCATCCAGGCAAACGCGCGCACCGGGGGTTTTCGCACACGGCCCCGCTGGCCGATGATCGTGCTGAGATCTCCCAAGGGCTGGACCGGCCCGCGCCGGGTCGACAGCCTGCAGGTCGAAGGCACCTTCCGCGCGCACCAAGTGCCGCTGGCCGACTTCGCCACCAAACCGGACCACGTCGAATTGCTCGAGCAATGGCTGCGCAGCTACCGACCCGAGGAGTTGTTCGATGCGAACGGTGCCTTGCGTCCCGAGATTGCCGCGCTTGCCCCCAGAGGCAGGCGCCGCATGAGCGCCAACCCGCACGCCAACGGCGGGCTGCTGCTGAAGGACCTGGCGATGCCGCCCTTTCGCGTGCATGCCGTCCCGGTGGAAGCGCCGGGCGCCATCGATGCCGAAGCCACGCGCGTCGCGGGCAACTTTCTTCGCGAAGTCATGCGGGCAAATGAGCAGGAGCGCAACTTCCGGGTGATGGGGCCGGACGAAACCGCATCGAACCGGCTCACCGCCCTGTTCGAGGTGACCGGACGAACCACGACCGCCCAGGTATGGCCGGACGACGACCACCTCTCGCCCGACGGCCGCGTGATGGAGGTGCTCAGCGAACACCTCTGCCAGGGCTGGCTCGAAGGCTACCTTCTGACGGGGCGGCACGGCTTCTTCTCGTGCTACGAGGCCTTCATCCACATCGTCGACTCGATGTTCAACCAGCATGCCAAGTGGCTCAAGGTGTCGCGCGATATCGGATGGCGACGGCCGATCGCATCGCTGAACTATCTGCTCACGAGCCACGTCTGGCGCCAGGACCACAACGGCTTCAGCCACCAGGACCCGGGTTTTCTCGATCACGTGGTCAACAAGAAGGCCGAGGTCGTGCGCGTGTACCTGCCGCCGGACGCCAACACCCTGCTCTCGGTCACCGACCATTGCCTGCGCAGCCGCGACTACGTGAACGTGATCGTGGCCGGCAAGCAGCCCGCGCCCCAATGGCTGGACATCGACGCCGCGATGCGCCACTGCACTGCCGGCCTCGGTATTTGGGACTGGGCGAGCAACGACGAAGGCGGTGCGCCCGACGTCGTGATGGCCTGCGCTGGCGACGTGCCCACGCTGGAGACGATGGCGGCCGTCGACCTGCTGCGCGAGAAGGTGCCGCAGCTGAAGGTGCGGGTGGTGAACGTGATCGACCTGATGGCGCTGCAGTCTCCCTCCGCGCACCCCCACGGCATCGCGGACGAGGACTTCGACGCCATCTTCACCACCGATCGGCCCGTGATCTTCGCGTTCCACGGCTACCCCGCGCTGATCCACAGGCTGATCTACAGGCGGCGCAACCACCCCGGCTTCCATGTCCACGGCTACTGCGAGGAAGGCACGACCACCACGCCCTTCGACATGACGGTGCTCAACCGGCTCGACCGCTTCCACTTGGCGGCCGACGCCATCTCTCGCACGCCGGGGCTTTGCGACAGCACGGGCCATGTGCAGCAGCACCTGCGCGACCGGCTTCTGGAGCACAGGGCCTACATCACCCGCCACGGCCGGGACATGCCGGAGATCGAGAACTGGCGCTGGACACGATAGCTGCCGGCCGAAGGGTACCCAAGGTGCTGTCGGCGTCGCTTGCGTGCTACGCTCATCTTGAGAAAGAATGTTCAAGAGATTCGTGCTCAATTTCCTTGCCAGCACATGAAACCCGCCCCACATATCGCAGTCCTCGACGACGAGGCTGACATCACGCTGCTGCTGGCCAACTACCTGCAGAGCCACGGCTTCCGCGTCACCCAGATCCACAACGGCCGCAGCCTCATCACGCTGATGGATACCGACCCCGCAGACCTCGTGCTGCTCGATCTCGGCCTGCCCGGCGAAGACGGCTTCTCCATTGCACGCCGCCTGCGGGACAGCTGGCGTTGCGGCCTCGTCATCGTCACCGGCCGGGGCGATGCGGTGGACAAGGTGGTGGGCCTCGAGGTGGGCGCCGACGACTACGTGACCAAGCCCTTCGACCTGCGAGAACTGGTGGCGCGGGTGAAGGCCGTACTGCGGCGTTTGACCCCGGAAACACCCGCATTCGCCGCCGGCGTTTTGGCGTCTCCCGACAAGCTGCGCTTTGCCGGCTGGCAGCTCGACACCGCCGCGCGCAACCTCAGGAATCCGCGGGGCGAGGAAGTGGCCCTGACCGGTGGCGAGTTCGACCTGCTGCAGGCGTTTGCCCGCCATCCCGGCCGCGTGCTGTCGCGCGACTTCCTGCTCGAGCAGACACGCGGGCGCGAGGCTGCCCCATTCGACCGCACGATCGACGTGCAGGTCGGCCGGCTGCGCAAGAAGATCGAGGCGGATGCGGACGACCCGCAACTCATCAAGTCGGTGCGAGGCGCGGGCTACATCCTGGTGCTACCAGTTTCCCATGGCTGACGCTGCGGACAACCCGCCCTTCCTGCCCGATGCGGTCGTCCCCGGCTCGCTCTCGGACTTCGACGAAGGCAGCGTGTTCCGTTCGCTCTTCGTCGCCTATCCGGATTCGCTCCTGGTGGTGGACCAGTTCGGCTCCATCATGCTCGCCAACCCTTCGGCGGCAGCACTGCTTGGCTATGCAGAAGACGAGCTCGCAGGCCTGAACGTCGACGTGCTGGTGCCCGACAGCATCCGCCCGCGCCATGCTTCCTACCGCGAGGCCTATAGCCGCGCTCCCCGTCCCCGCCCGATGGGCACGCACATGGAGCTGGTGGCCAAGCGCAAGGATGGCAGCGAGGTCATGGTCGAGATTGCGCTCAGCCCGCTGCAGAACCATGGATTGCCGTTCGTCGTGGCGGCCATCAGGGACATCGGCGCCTACCCGCGGGTTAAGCAGGCGCTGCAACGCGCCCGCTACAGCGAACACCTGGCCCAGCTCGGGCGCCTGGCGGTGGATACGCGCGACCTGCAGGTGGTGCTCCAGCATGTGCCGGGAATCATCACCACGGCCTTGCAGGTCGAAGTCGCAGTGGTGTGGCTGCTCGACAGCAACCGCCTGGAGTTCCGCGTGGCCAGCGGCGTCGGCCTGGTCGACGGCGAGGAGATAGGCGCACGCATCGCCAACCGCCCCGACACCCCGCCGGGCTTCGTGTTCTCCCAGGGCCGGCCGGTCGTGGTGCCGGACTACGGCAAGGAAAACCGTTTCTCCGTGCCCCAGGCCTACCTTGACGCCGGCCTCGTCAGCGCGCTCGCCGTGCCGCTGTCGGATCGGGGGCGCGTGATCGGCATGCTGTCGGTGCGCTCGAAGGAGTCCAAGCGCTTCGGGGACGAGGAGGTGCGCTTCCTCGAATCGCTCTCCAACCTGCTTGCCACCAGCCTGCAGCGTATGCAGACCGAGGAGGCGCTCAACCATGCGCAGCGGCTCGAAAGCGTCGGCCAGCTCACGGGCGGCATCGCGCACGACTTCAATAATCTGCTGACCGTCATCCAGGGCAACCTCCAGGTCCTGGAGGAGCTCCCCGCCCTGGAGCAGAACAGCCATGCTCAACAGCTGCTGAGCGCCGCCGCCCGCGCTTCGCGGCGCGGCGCGGAGCTCACCGGCAAGCTGCTTGCGTTTTCCCGCCGGCAGGTGCTGCAGCCGATCGCCGTCGACACGCAAGCGCTGCTGCACTCGCTGGCGGACATGCTGCGTCGCACGCTGGACCAGCGCATTCGCATAGAGATCGACACCGTGCCCGGCTGTCCGCCCGTGATGGCGGACCCGGGCCAGCTGGAATCGGCGCTGCTCAACATCGCGATCAATGCGCGCGACGCCATGCCCGATGGCGGCATGCTTCGCTTTCGCACCGAACTGTGCAGTGCGTTGCCGCCGGCACTGCGCAGCCAGCGCAACGATCCGGGCAACGATGCCACCGCGTGCTTCGTCGCGATATCCATCGCCGACAGTGGCACCGGCATGTCCGAGGAGGTGAAAGAACATGCCTTCGAGCCCTTCTTCACGACAAAGGAAGTCGGCCGTGGCACCGGCCTGGGCCTGAGCACCGTGTACGGCTTCGTCAACCAGTCCCGGGGCGCAGTCTCGATCGACAGCAGGGTCGGACAGGGCACTACCGTGACGCTCTACCTGCCGCAGCTGGAAGACGCCGCGGCCGCGGCCACCGATGAGGATGAACGCGCTGACGAGACAATTCCGCCCGGCTTGCGCGTAATGCTGGTCGAGGATGATGCAGAGGTCCGCAAAGTCGTGCACACCTTCCTGACCACGCTGGGCTGCGAGGTCTTCACCGCTGCCACGGCCGAGCAGGCGTTGTCCGCGCTGGATGCGGGCGTCGGGCCCCTGGATCTGCTGCTGAGCGATATCGCCTTGGGCGCCGGCATGCGCGGCACACGGCTTGCCTCCGAGGTGCAACAACGCTTTCCGCGCATGGCAGTGCTGTTGATGTCGGGCTTCTCGTCGGAACTTCTCGATGCGGACCGCGAAGTGCCGCAGAGCTGGGAACTGTTGCGCAAACCCTATGCGCGCTCCGAACTCGCGCGGGCCATGGCGAAGGTGCTGGCCGGCCGCGCCTGAGCGCGCAGGCACGGCGCTCTCTTACTGGAGCATCGCAGGCGCCGGTGCCAGGCAGCGCTGGACGAAAGCCGACAGCGCGCCCACATCGGGAATCTGCACGTCGCGGCGTCCTTTCGTGGTGAAGCCGATGACGTTGTCTCGTGCCAGCCGCGAAAGCGCACGGCTCACGCTCTCGAGCGTCATTCCCAGGTAGTTGCCGATCTCCGCACGCGTCATGCGCAGGGTGATCTCGTCTGTGCGCATGCCGCGCTCGGCCAGCGTCTCGGCCCAGTAGCGCAGGAAGTCGGCCACACGGGCATCGGCCGGCAGCGTGCAGACGGACATCAGCGAATCCCGGTCGTGTGCGATCTCGCGGCTCATGGCGGCGTGCAGCACCTGCAGCAAGGCGGGATTCGCCGCGCAGGCGACCAGCAGTGCCTCGTATGACACGACCCAGATCTCTCCGGTGTCCATGGCCACTGCGTCGCACGCATAGCGTCCGCTGGCGATGCCGTCGAAACCGAGCCAGTCGCCACGGAACTTGAGGCCCACCACCTGCTCGCGCCCGTCGGCCGAAAGATTCATGATCTTGAAGAAGCCCGAGTTCAGGATGTAGAGGTTGCCGAAGCGCTCGCCCGCCTGGTAGATCGTGTCGCCCGTGTGCACGACGCGGCGCTGCGGCTTGAGGTGCTCGCCGAGGAGCTTCAGCGTGTCGGCGGTGCTTTGTCCCATGCACTCCCGGCCGATGCCGAACGGAGCCGGGCCGGGCGGGACTGCAGCGGTCATCGAGGGGGTGGCGGTGTTGAGCATCTGGCACTCCTTGGTGGTCGGTCGCGTGTCGATGGATGGATGCTAGGAAGCCATCGGCAACGCAATGACAACGGCCGGAATCGATGGGTAACGCTCGGTGAATGGAATGTGTCCGGCGTGTATCAGCGGCGCGCGGCGTGCAGCAGATCACATTTGCATGCCCCTGCTCCTTGACCTGCATCAAGTCCGGGGCCTCCGGCGCACTTAGCCTCGCAAGGTCACATATGACCATTGCCATGCCCTTCTCCCAGCAGACCTGCGCCCTCGAGGCCGTGCCGTCATCGCTCTCTCCCCTGGAGGTGACGAGCCTGCTGTGTCGCGCCCGGCTGCTCCAGCGCTCGGCGCTGGACGGGAGTGTTCCCCGGCTGCTGCGCGGCAAGAACCTGGGGCTGCTGTGTGACGCCGCACCCGACGAATCGCAGGCGCTGTTCCGCAACGCGGCCGAGGAACTGGGTGCACACGTGGCCGTCATGCGTCCAGGTCTTTCGCTCGCGAGCGCGCCGCAGGAAGTACAGGACACCGCCCGCATGCTCGGCCGCCTCTATGACGCCGTGGAATGCCAGGGCCTCGACGCCGCGCTTGTGCAGCGCATCGGCCAGCACGCCGGCATACCTGTATTCAACGGAGCCGCCATGAAAGCCCATCCTGCCGACCGGCTCGCCGAACTGCTCGGAGACCAGACCCCTCTGGCCGACAACCGGCGCTTCGTGCTCCAGGCCCTGCTGCTCGACGCCATCGCCTGAGCCCGGCGCCCGGACGTGCCGCGCGCTCCTTGATCCAGCGCAATACGGGCCCGGCGCCCGCTTCCTACAGTGGATCCCACGGTTACCGCCCATCCCGCGCGCCGACCGCCCCTTCGTCCATCCACTGCAAGGAACTCCCATGAAGACCGATACCCAACTGCGCGACGACATCCAGGCCGAACTGGCCTGGGCACCGGACGTCAAGTCCTCCGACATCGGCGTGATCGTCAAGGACGGCGTGGTCACCCTCACCGGCCATCTCGCACACTACGCCGAGAAGTACGCCATCGAGCGCGCGGTGCAACGCGTGCATGGCGTCAAGGCACTGGCGGTGGAGCTGACGGTCAAGCTGCCCTTCGACAACCAGCGCACCGATGCCGACATCGCTCTGGCGGCCGAGCGCGCGCTCGAGTGGAACGTGCTCGTGCCCGACGGCAAGATCCGCCCCATGGCGGAAAAAGGCTGGCTGACACTCACCGGCGAGGTCGAGTGGGAATACCAGCGCAGCGCCGCCGAGATCGCCGTGCGCAACCTGATGGGCGTCACCGGCGTGTCGAACCTCGTGAAGGTCAAGCCCAAGGTGACGCCTGCTGACGTCGAGAAGAAGATCCACGAGGCGCTCTCGCGCCAGGCCGAGCGCGAAGCCAACAAACTCTCCATCACGGTCGACGGCTCGCAGGTCACGCTGCGTGGCACGGTTCATTCCTGGACCGAGCGCGACGCGGTGCAAGGCGCCGCATGGGCCACGCCCGGCGTCTCGGTGGTGGTGAACGACCTGCTCGTGGACGCCTGAGCATGCGCGTCGCGCTCGTCACCGGCGGCACCTGCGGCATCGGCGCAGCCACGGCCGAGGCGCTGCAGGCCGCGGGCTACCGCGTGGCGGCTAACTTCGCCAGCCACAGCGAGGCCGCACAGGCCTTCGCCGCCCGCACCGGCATCCCCACCTTCGGCTGGAACGTCGCAGATTTCGATGCCTGCCAGGCCGGCGTCGCGCGCGTGGAGGCCGAACTCGGCCCCATCGACGTGCTGGTCAACAACGCCGGCATCACGCGCGATGCGATGCTCCACAAGATGAGCATCGCGCAATGGCGCGAGGTGCTGGAGGTGAACCTCGGCGGCTGCTTCAACATGTGCCGTGCCGCGATCGGCGGCATGCGCGAGCGGCGCTTCGGCCGCATCGTGAACATGGGTTCGGTCAATGGCCAGTCCGGTCAGGCTGGCCAGGCCAACTACGCGGCAACGAAGGCCGGCCTCGTCGGCTTCACCAAGTCGCTCGCACTCGAGGGCGCCTCGCACAACATCACCGCCAACGTGGTGGCCCCGGGATACACCGACACCGCCATGGTGGCCGCGGTCGCGCCGGAGGTGATGGCGCGCATCCTGACGACCATCCCGGCCGGGCGCCTGGCCACACCGGCGGAAATCGCGCGCGGCGTGGTGTTTCTCGTCGCCGACGAATCGGGCTTCGTCAACGGCATCACGCTGCCGATCAACGGCGGCAAGTACATGGCCTGAGGCGGCAACGCCCGAAGCCGTCGTCCAGCGAGACCTTCCATGCACACGACCTCCACCTCCCCGACTCCCGCTGACTTCGCGGCTTCCGCCGTGGTCGTGCCGACCATGCGCGCCATGATGCTGAGCGCCCCGCTGCTGCCGCTGGAGATGGAGTGGCGCAACATCCCGGAGCCCGGCCCCGGCGAATTGCGTCTGCGCGTGCTGGCCTGTGCCGTCTGTCGCACCGATCTGCACATCGTCGACGGTGAGTTGCCGCTGCCTGTGCTGCCGATCGTGCCCGGCCACGAGATCGTGGGCGTCGTGGAGGCGATCGGCTCGGGGGGGACGGGCCATCGCCTGGGCGACCGCGTGGGCGTGCCCTGGCTGGGCCACAGTTGCGGCTGCTGCGCCTACTGCACGAGCGGCCACGAGAACCTTTGCGATGCGCCACGCTTCACCGGCTACCACCGCGACGGCGGTTTTGCGAGCCACGTGATCGCCGAGGCCGCGTTCTGCCTTCCGCTGGACATGCCCGAGGCCGATGCGGTCCGCATCGCGCCCCTGCTCTGCGCCGGACTGATCGGATGGCACAGTCTGAAGGCGGCCGGTGAAGATGCGCGTCGGCTGGGCATCTTCGGTTTCGGCGCTGCGGCGCACCTGGTGACACAGGCCGCCATCGCCCAGGGCCGCGAGGTTTTCGCATTCACCCGGCCCGCGGACCGTACGACGCAGGCGTTCGCGCGCAGCCTCGGCGCAGCGTGGGCCGGCGGCTCAAACGAGCGACCGCCGCAGCCGCTGGACGCGGCCATCATCTTCGCGCCCGCCGGTGAACTGGTACCGGCCGCGCTGCGCGTCGTGCGCAAGGGCGGTCGCGTGGTGTGCGGCGGCATCCAGATGAGCAACATCCCCGCATTTCCCTACCGGCTGCTCTGGGAAGAGCGGGGTCTGGTTTCGGTGGCGAACCTCACGCGTGCCGATGCGAAGGAGTTTCTCGATTTCGTACGGGAGCATCCGCTGCAGGTGCACGCGAAGACCTATCCGCTCGCCCAGGCCAACGAAGCACTGGCCGACCTGCGCGCTGGTCGCATCGAGGGCGCCGCGGTGCTCGTGCCCTGACGAAGCCAGCACACGGCGGGTTTTAGAGTTCGTGCGACTCCCGGTATTTGGGCACGATGCACGGCCAGCCATGACGCTCCTCGATGGCCAGCCGCAGGGCATCGGCAGCCACCGGCTCTCCATGGGTCACGAACACCCGGCGTGGTGCCCGCTGGGCATCGAGCCAGGCGATCAGGCCGTCGCGGTCGGCATGGGCAGACAGGGTCTCGAGGCTTGCGACCTCGGCGCGCACCGGCACGTAGGCGCCGTGGATCTTGACCGCGTCGGCGCCGGCCACCATGGCTGCCCCGCGCGTACCAGCAGCCTGGAAACCGGTGAACAGGATCGTGTTCCTGGGATCGGGCGCGTAGGCCTTCAGGTGATGCAGCACCCGCCCGCCCGTCGCCATGCCGCTGGCCGACACGATGATCGAAGGAAAGTCCAGCGTGTTCAGCCGCCGCGATTCCTCGATCGTGTTGACGATGATGGTCTGTCCCTGCATCGCGGCGCACTGTTCGGCGCTCAGCCGGTGCTCGTCCATGTGCTTGCGGTAGATGCGCGTGGCGTCCGCTGCCATGGGGCTGTTCAGGTAGACAGGCATGTCGGGAATGCGGCGCGCCTGCTTGAGCAGTTGGATGCAATGCAGCAGCGTCTGCGCGCGCCCCACCGCGAAGGCCGGGATCACCACGATGCCGCCGCGCGCGGCCGTGCGGTTGATCACTCCTGCCAGCTCGGCCAGCGTGTCCATGGCGGGGTGCGTGCGGTCACCGTAGGTCGATTCCATCACCACGTAGTCCGCCGGCTCGACGGCCGCGGGCGGACGCATCAGCAGGTCATCGCTGCGCCCCAGGTCGCCCGAGAACTGGATGCTCGATGTTTCCCAGCCCACTCGCAGGCTGCCGGCACCGAGGATGTGCCCTGCCCTGCGGAGCTGCCAGGACCAACCCGGCCACGGGGAGCATTCCTGGCCGAACGGGACAACGTCGAAGCGCCTGAGGGCCGCGCGCGCGTCCTGCTCGGTATACAGCGGCAACGCCGGCTTGTGCTTCGAATGCCCGTGGCGGTTGGCGAAGTCGGCGTCTTCTTCCTGCAGGCGGCCCGAGTCGGGCAGCAGCAGTTCGCAGAGTTCGCGGGTGGCCGCGCTGCAGTACACCTTGCCCTTGAAGCCGAGCTGCACCAGGCGCGGCACGAAGCCGCTGTGGTCCATGTGCGCATGCGTCAGAAGCACGGCATCGATGCCGGCGGGGTCGACCGGCAGTACGTCCCAGTTGCGCAGGCGCAGTTGCTTCAACCCCTGGAAGAGCCCGCAATCGACCAGCAGCCGCCGGCCTTCGTGCGTCAGCAGGTATTTCGAGCCGGTGACGGTACCGGTGCCGCCGAGGAAGTCGTTGCGCACGGTGCGCCTCAGTGCGACATCAGCACAGGCAGCGTCATCCACTGGAGCATGGACAGCGTGGCACCACCCATCACCCACTCGCGCGCCCTGCTGTGGCCGTAGCAGCCCATCACCAGCAGGTCGGAACTCAGGTCGGAGGCAAGGGACAGCAGCTTGTTGCCGACATCGTCGTCGTTGTCCCCCGCGGGGTGCAGGGCCATGTTTTGGACGCCCTGCGCCCGCAGGTAGTTCTGCAGGCTCTGCAGTGACGTCTCCGCGCCCACGCCGTAGGCCACGACATGCACACGCGCCGCCTGGCGCAGCCACGGCAGCGCGGCGGTCACGGCACGCGCGGATTCGCGGGTTTCCTTCCAGGCCACCAGCACGTTGCGGCCGATGGGTCCGATGGAGCCTGCATATGGCAGCACCAGTGCTGGCCGGCCGCTCTGCACCAGCACGCTGGGCAGGAAATCGCCGGGCAGTTCGCCGTCCATCGGGTCGTTGCGGTCGCGCTGGCCGAGGATCAACAGATCGGCATAGAGGGCTCGCCGCCCGAATCCCCATGGGCCGTCGCTTTCCGGCTCGACCCAATGCAGGCGCTGGGAGCCCTCGCTGTGCGTCATGAAGGTGGCGTGCATCTTGTCGCGCGCGTCCTTGTCGATCTCCTGCATGATCGCGACCGCTTCCGCCGCGGCCTCGATCGCATAGGGGTAGCGCATGAGCGCGGACAGGGTGCACGGCTGGGCGGTCACTTCGGCATCGAAAGTCTCGGCGAGCTGGCGGGCCAGCTTGATGCGCTCCGCCGTACGGACCGAACCGTCGAGGTGAAGCAGGATGGATTTCGGGGTACGCATGAGGGCTCCTTGGGTTGGCGGGATGTGGTGCGGTGACCTTAGGCCCCCTCGTCGCGTGCAGCCTTGCGCTGCATCAACCACCCGCGAGCCTTGACTCCGGTGGTGCCGAGGCTTGATCCGGCGCAAGGTCGTGCCGGTGGTACGTGCCTAGTCTCGGATCTCGTACCACTGCTCATGCCGTCATGGCACATCCGCATCCGACGCCGCGTGGCTCGGCCTCATTCACCCGCTTACCAAGGGCACTGCACCATGACATCTTTCCAACAAGCCTGCATCGTCGGCAGCGGCATCGGCGCCCTGTCCGCTGCCGTGCTGCTGATCCGTGACGCCGGAATGCCCGGATCGCGCATCCGAATTCTCGAAGAAGCGCCGACACCAGGCGGCGCGCTCGATGGCACCGGCAATGCCGCTCAAGGCTATGTGACACGCGGAGGGCGCATGTTCACCGACGAGACATATAGCTGTCTCTGGAACGTACTGCAGAGCATTCCTGCGCTCAGTTCAACGGGCCACACGGTGCGCGACGAGATCCAGGCCTTCAATGCGCTGTGGCGCTCCGATGCACACGCCCGTCTGATCAACCGGGATCGCCGCATCCTCGACGCCAGCGACCTGGGCTTCAACTTCCAGGACCGCGTGGAACTGATGCGCCTGCTCGCCACGCCGGAACGCGCATTGGGCACCAGGCGCATCGAGGAATGCTTTTCCACGCACTTCCTCGACACCCATTTCTGGGCCATGTGGCGCACGACATTCGCGTTCCAGAACTGGCACAGCGCGGTCGAGCTGAAGCGCTACATGCTGCGCTTCCTGCAGGAGTTGCCGCGAATCCACACATTGGGCGGCGTGCGGCGTACCGAGTTCAACCAGTACGACTCCATCGTGCGTCCGATGGTGACCTGGCTGCTGGATCGCGGGGTGCGGTTCGAGTACGGCATATGCGTGATAGATGCGGACTTTGCCAGAAGCTCCGACGGCCTGCGGCTCGAGACCCTGCACTGCGTGAAGGAAGGCCGGCCACTGACGTACAGCATCGGCGCGGAAGAATGTGCCTTCGTCACCATAGGCTCCATGACCGCCGACTCACGCAACGGCACCGACCAGCAGGCGCCCGAGCTGGTGCGCAACCAGAGCGACGGGGCCTGGACCCTGTGGCGCAACATGGCGCGCAAGGCGCCGGGCCTCGGCCGGCCGGAGACCTTCTGCGGCAACGTGGACGAGAGCAAGTGGGAGTCGTTCACGCTCACGATGCGCAGCCCGTTGCTGATCCGGCGCATCCAGGCGTTCTCTGGCAATCCGCCCGGCACCGGCGGGCTCATGACCTTCAAGGATTCGAGCTGGCTGATGTCGATCGTGGTGCCGCACGCGCCGCACTTCGAGGACCAGCCCGAGGGCATCTACACGCTATGGGGCTATGGACTGCTCGTCGACATCCAGGGCAACCACGTCGACAAGACGATGGCCCAGGCCAGCGGCCAGGAAATTCTCACGGAGCTGATGCATCACCTTGGCTTCGAGGACATCCTCGAGGAGGTACGACGTACCACGACCGTGGTGCCCGTGATGATGCCTTACATCACCAGCGAGTTCGCATGCCGCAGCGCATCGGACCGACCACCTGTCATCCCGGCTGGAGCGAAGAACTTCGCCCTGCTGGGCCAGTACGTGGAGATCCCCGAGGACGTCGTCTTCACGGTCGAATACTCGGTGCGCGGCGCAATGCATGGGGTCTACGGACTCATGGGCCTAGACCTCGAGGTGCCACCCATCTACCACGGCATCGCCGATCCGAAGGTGGCGCTCGAGAGCCTGGGCACACTGATCGGTTGACTCGATCCGAGGTTTGATCCCCCTCAACCTCTGCCTTCGGTCGGGCGAGCAAGATTCTTCTCCATCCGCTCAAAGGAGAAAGTCACATGCTTTTCCTGTCGAAGAATGTCGGAATCCTTGACCGCCTGCTTCGCGTCTGCGCGGGCTTGCTGCTGATCGTGCTTGCAGCCAAGGGACTCATCGGGTTCTGGGGCTACATCGGCGTGGTGCCGCTGCTGACGGGCGTGGTGGGCAATTGCCCGGCCTACACCCTCTTCGGCGTCAGCACCTGCTCCCACAACGAGCGCTGAGCGTTGGATGCGCCTGCATCGCCGCGTCATGAGAAATCGGATGTCTGTCTATCTGCTGCTGTTCATCGTGCTGTGCGCGGTGCTCGGCATCGCCGTTCTGTGGCTCGTGTCCCAGCTTTTCATCAAGTGGATCACTCTGGACTGAGCTTCTCGGAGATGGATCGATGTGCATGAACCTGCTCCGCAGACTCGCCACTGCGCAGCTGCCTTGCGCGGAGGCCGATCCCGCGATGATCGACAGGCTGCGAATCCTCGAAGCCGCCGGCCAGGTCGAGGCGCTGATTCCTCCCGCCCGCGCGGACTTCGATGACTGCCTGCGCCAGGACGCAGCCACCGTGGTCGGCATCACGCCTGCAGGAAGGGAGACCCTTGCCGCCGATGCTCCCCCGGAGGAGCCATCGCGGTTCATCGGCACCAGGCGTCGATCTGGCGAATGAGATCCGACCACAGGGCATGCACCGCCGCGGCGGCCAGCAGCACGCCGGCCGCCCTCGCCCCCCAGGCCTGGCGCCCTCCGGAACTGGCCAGACGCCAACGCTGCCAGAGCCATGGCCCGGCAACCAGCGAAGCGCCGCTGCCTATCGCGAACAGCGCCATCAGCGTCGCACCTTGCAACGGCCCGTTGCCCAGCCCCGCCAGCATCAGCGCCGAATAGAGCAGCCCGCAGGGCAGCGCAACCCACAGCAGCCCGGTCGCGAGCACGCCCAGCCACGTGCCGCCGGCATGGGGTCGAAGGCGCGATTCGAGCGAGCGGCCGATGCGCTGTGCCCATAGCGGCTGCCGCCCCGTGACGGCCAGCATCGCGCCCCACGTGAACACGAACACGTGCAGCAGGACCCACAGTGGCCGCAGCGCGGCAACGTGGGTGCTGGCCAGCGTCAGGCTGTCGACGCTGGCGGCAGCGATGGCACCCGCCGCCGCGTAGCTCGAGATACGTCCCAGATGGAAGGCGCCGGGTGCCGTGAGTGCTGGCATCGCACCCTGCTGCCCCACCGTCGCGAGTGGCAAGATCCGGATCACCGCCGATGAAGCGGCACCGCACATCGCAACGCAATGCGGCCCGCCGGCAAGGCCCATGAGAAGCGCGGCACCGGCGAGCGCGAGCTGCATGGTCAGACCACGCGGGAAAAGCGCGCGCGGTTCGCGCGGCAGTACCTGTCGAACACCATGGCGACCGCGCGCACCAAGAACCAACCCTGCTCGGTGACGACGAGGTCGTGGTCGCTCAACCGCACCAGGCCGTTGGCGACCAGCGGCCCGAGCGCCGCGAACTCGACGGCGAAGTAGCGCCGGAAGTCGATGGCGAACGCATCGCCCATGGCGTTGAAGTCGAGCCTGCCGCGGCACATCAGCGCCATGATGACCTCGCGCCGGAGCAGGTCGTCGCGCGACAGCGCAAGGCCCCGCACCACGGGCAGACGCCCCTGGTCGAGCAGGTCGCAGTATTCGTCGAGGCTCTTGGCGTTCTGGCTGTAGGTCGAGCCGACACGGCCGATACCCGAGACTCCAAGTGCGATCAGGTCGCCCTCAGGCCGGGTTCCATAGCCCTGGAAGTCGCGCTGCAGACGCCCCTGCCTCTTGGCGATCGCGAGAGGGTCGTCGGGCAGTGCGAAATGGTCCATGCCGATGTAGACATAACCCGCCTCGGTGAGCCGCGCGATTGCGCTCGCTAGCATGCGCACCCGCGCGGCGGCATCGGGCAGTTCTTCGGCCGCGATGCGACGCTGCGGCTTGAAGCGCTCGGGCAGGTGCGCATAAGCGTAGAGCGCGACCCGGTCGGGCCGCAGCTCCAGCAGCTGCGCCAGCGTGCGCTCGAAGGAAGCGTCGTTCTGCCGCGGCAGGCCATAGATCAGGTCCACGTTGATGGATTCGAAGCCGAGCGCGCGCGCCGCATCCATCAGCGCAAAGACCTGCTGCGCCGGCTGGATGCGATGCACGGCCTGCTGTACGGCGGGGTCGAAGTCCTGCACGCCGAAGCTCAGGCGGTTGAAGCCCAGTGCTGCCAGGTTCGCGAGGCGCTGCGCATCGACCGTGCGCGGATCGACCTCTATGGAGCGCTCCCCGCCAGGCACGAAGGCAAAAGAGCGATGCAGCATCGCCATGAGTTCGCCGAGTTCGGAGTCGTCGAGGAAGGTCGGAGAACCGCCGCCGAGATGCAGATGCCCAACGGTGGCGCCGCGCCCCAACTGCGCCGCCTGGAGCTCCACCTCGCGCCTCAGATAGGCTAGGTAGTGCCGGCCGCGCTCGCGGTGGCGGGTGACGATCTTGTTGCAGGCGCAGTAGTAGCAAAGCGACTCGCAGAACGGGATATGGACATACAGCGACAGCGATGGCGCATCCACCCCCGTCTCACGCCGGCGGCACAGTGCCCGTGCGTAGTCGTCGGCGCCGAATGCCTCGACGAAGCGGTCGGCGGTGGGATAGGAGGTGTAGCGCGGCCCGGGGACGTCGAACTGCCGCAACAGCTCGACGGGAAGCGGGACCCGCATGGGCGCAGGAGCGAGAGCGGCGTGAGTCATCGCGTGGGTGTCCGCAAAGGAGGGGCGTCGGAAAGGTCCGCGACGGAAGGCCTGGCGAGCAGTGCCGTACAGGCGCTCGAGGCCGCGGCCATCAGCCAGAAGACGAAGAAAGCCGCCGTGTAGATGCCCTGGCGCGACATGTGCAACGCGTCGGCGCCACAAAACGCATTGATCGGATCGACGAGCGCGAACACGAGCACTTCCATGCCGCAGGCCACCAGGAAGGACGGCCACAGGATGCCGGCGAACTGGCGCAGTCCGTTCATGGTGCGGTCTTTCGTGGCGAGGGTGCCGGCAGGTCGTCCGCCGGCGTCATCGCATGGTTGCGGCCGGCCAGCGCGGGCAGCATTTTCTTCTCGGCCAGGGTCTTGTTGATCTCGATGCCCTCGCGATAGTAGTCCTCCGACACCAGCGCGTCCGGGCTGCGCCAGGCCAGCCAGAAGGTGACAAAGCTCGCGACCACCACGGCCAGCGGCCCGCCGATCACCATCCAGAGCAGCGGATAGCGCCACCAGGCGCCTGCGGCTTCTTCGTTCATCGCGAGTGCCGTCGTTGTTGTCGTTGCGGTTGCTGCTTTCATGTCGACCTTTCAGCGCGGCACCAGGAAGGCCGCCTTTTCCGAAACCTGCGTTCCACTGTCCTCGTCGCGAATGCGGAAATGCACCGTGTGCGAACCGGCGGGCACAGTGCCGTAGGGGACCTGCAACCGCACCGCAACCCAGCGCGACTCGGCCGCATTGACCGTCACCGGCTCGTCGGGCGAGACGCCGAGGCCATCCAGCCCGTCGGCGGCGATGCGGTAGTGCCGCGGCTTCTCGGTGGCGTTCATGATCTGGAGCCGGTAGACGTTCTCGAGCCGCCCGCCCTCGGCAATGCGGGCCAGCGAGGCGCGGTCGCGCACCACGTCGACCTTGAATGGCGTACGCACGACAAGGCTGGCCAGCAGTCCGATCACAAGTGCCGCCAGGATCGTCGTGTAGACCAGCACGCGTGGCCGGAGCACACGCCGCAACAATTGCCGACGCGACCAGCCGGCCTCCATGCCGTTCTGCGTGTCGTAGCGGATCAGCCGTGGCGGGTAGGCCATCTTCTGCATGACGGTGTCGCAGGCATCCACGCAAAGTCCGCAGCCGATGCATTCGTACTGCAGGCCCTGGCGGATATCGATGCCGGTCGGGCACACCTGCACGCACAGGCCGCAGTCGATGCAGTCGCCCAGCGCCAGCGTGCGCGGGTCGTGGCCCTTGCGGCGAGGCGCGCGCGGCTCGCCGCGTCCGGGGTCGTAGGTGACGATGAGCGTGTCGCGGTCGAACATGGCGCTCTGGAAGCGCGCATAGGGGCACATGTACTTGCAGACCTGCTCGCGCATGAAGCCGGCATTGCCATAGGTGGCGAAGCCGTAGAAGAAGACCCAGAACTCCTCCCATGAGCCCATCTGCGTCTGCAGGAAGGCCATGCCCAGTTCGCGGATCGGCGTGAAGTAACCCACGAAGGTAAAACCGGTCCACAGCGCGATGCCGATCCAGACGATGTGCTTGAACCACTTCTTCACCAGCTTCTCGAGCGACATCGGTTCGGCGTCCAGCCGCATGCGTGCGGTGCGGTTGCCCTCGATCTTGTGCTCGACCCACATGAAGATCTCGGTGTAGACCGTCTGCGGGCAGACGTAGCCGCACCACAGCCGCCCGGCCACCGCAGTAAACAGGAAGAGCGACAGCGCGCTGATGACCAGCAGGCCCGAGAGATAGATCAGGTCCTGCGGGTACAGCACTAGCCCGAAGATGTAGAAGCGACGCGCGGCCAAGTCGAACAGCAGCATCTGCCGCCCACCCCACTCCACCCACGTCAGGCCGTAGAACAGCAGCTGGGTGAGAAAGACCATGGCCCATCGCCAGCGCGCAAACATGCCGCGCACGCTGCGGGGGTAGATCTTCTTCGTGGCCTCGTAGAGCCCGACCTCCTCGCTGCCAGCGCTGACGATGGGAATGATCTTCCGGGTCATGGCATTGCGCCGTTCTCGGATCTCAAGGGGTGGCCGTGGACGTGTTGTTGGACAGGCCCCAGACGTACGAGGCGAGCATCCGGATCTGCGCTTCCGTGAGGCGACCTTCCTGCGCTGGCATCTCGTTTTGCTTGCCCGTGTTGATCATCTGGATGATCGCGGACTCGCCGTAGCCGTGAAGCCACACCTTGTCGCTGAGATTGGGGGCGCCCAAGACCTGATTGCCAACGCCACCGATGCCGTGGCAGGCCGCACAGGCCGTGAACTTCGACTTTCCGAGGCCGGCACGCACCGAATCATGCGGTTCGCCTGCCAGGCTCAGCACGTAGTTCGCGACGTTCTTCACGTCGTCTGTGGTGCCGACGGCTGCGGCCATCGGCGGCATCACGCCGACGCGGCCCTTGGTGATGCTCTCGACGATCTTCTCGGGCGTGCCGCCATGCAGCCAGTCCTTGTCGGTCAGGTTCGGAAAGCCCTTGCTGCCGCGTGCGTCGGAGCCGTGGCACTGCGCGCAGTTGTTCATGAAGAGCCGCTCGCCGATGGCTTTGGCCTGTGTGTCCCTGGCGATCTCCTCGACGGGCATGGCGGCGTACTTTGCATAGACGGGGGCAAGTTCCTGCTTCGCCTTGGCAATCTCCGCGTCGTACTGTCCGCGCGAACTCCAGTCGGATTTGCCGTGAAAGCTTCCCAGTCCCGGAAAGACCGCCAGGTAGCCGAGCCCGAAGACGATGGTCAGCACGAACAGACCGATCCACCACATGGGCAGCGGATTGTTGGCCTCGCGAAGGTCTTCGTCCCAGACGTGGCCCGTGGTGTTGTCGGCGCTGGCCGCGACCCGCTTGCGGGCGGTGAACCACAGCAGCAGCACGCAGCCGAGGATGCTCAGCAACGAGATCACGGCCACGTAGTCGGACCAGAAATGGCTGATGAAATCGCTCATGGTCGTGCGCTCCTCAGTCCTGCTCGAAGGGCAGTCGTGCAGCATCCTGGAAGCCGCGCGCGTTGCGACGCGAGTACGCCCAGATCACGATGCCGATGAAAAGCGCAAAACAGACGACGGTGGCGGCTATGCGCAATGTGGTGAGGTCGGTCATGGTTGCAGTCTCTTGTTGCTTACTTGAGAGCCAGGCCCAGAGATTGCAGGTAGGCCACCGTGGCCTCCATCTCGGTCTTGCCCGTGACCTCTTCCGAAGCCTTGGCGATCTCCGCGTCGGTGTAGGGCACGCCAACGCGGCGCAGCGCACGCATGTGGGCCGGCAGCGATTCGGCGTCGACAAGCGTCTTCTCCAGCCAGCTGTAGGCCGGCATGTTCGACTCGGGCACGACGTCGCGCGGGTTGTTCAGGTGGATGCGGTGCCACTCGTCGCTGTACTTGCCACCCACGCGGTGCAGGTCAGGCCCGGTGCGCTTGCTGCCCCACTGGAACGGGTGGTCGTAGACGAACTCACCCGCCACCGAGTAGTGGCCGTAGCGCAGCGTCTCCGAGCGGAAGGGGCGGATCATCTGCGAGTGGCAGTTGTAGCAACCCTCCCGCAGGTAGACGTCGCGCCCGGCGAGCTGCAGCGGCGTGAGTGGCTTGACGCCCTGCACCGCTTCGGTGGTCGACTTCTGGAAGAACAGCGGCACGATCTCTACGAGGCCGCCCACGGCCACCACGACGAGGATCAGCACGATCATCAGCAGGTTGTTGGTCTCGATCTTCTCGTGCGTGAAGCCGCTGGAGCTGGAACTCGAGCCGGAGGTTTTCTGGTTCATCGTGCGTCCTCAGGCATGGGCCATGGCGGGGGGCGGGATCTCGGCGCGCACCGCAAGGCCGGAGATGACGGTCATCCAGACGTTCCAGGCCATCAGCAGCATCCCGCTGAGGTAGAGAACGCCGCCGATCACGCGCACCAGGTAGAACGGGAAGGTGGCCTTCACGCTCTCCACGAAGGTGTAGGTGAGCGTGCCGTCGGGGTTGATGGAGCGCCACATCAGGCCCTGCATCACGCCGGCGATCCACATCGCCGCGATGTACAGCACGATGCCGACGGTGGCGATCCAGAAATGCGCCTCGATGGCCTTCGTGCTGTACATGGCGGTACGGCCGTACATGCGTGGGATCAGGTAGTAGAGCGAGCCCATGGTGATGAAGCCCACCCAGCCGAGCGCGCCGGAGTGCACATGGCCGACGGTCCAGTCGGTGTAGTGGCTCAGGGCGTTGACGGTCTTGATGGACATCATCGGCCCCTCGAAAGTCGACATGCCGTAGAACGACAGCGCCACGATGAGGAAGCGCAGGATCGGGTCGGTGCGCAACTTGTGCCAGGCGCCCGAGAGCGTCATCACTCCGTTGATCATGCCGCCCCAGCTCGGCGCCAGCAGGATCAAAGAGAACACCATGCCGAGCGACTGGGTCCAGTCGGGCAGCGCGGTGTAGTGCAGGTGGTGCGGACCCGCCCACATGTAGGTGAAGATCAGCGCCCAGAAGTGGACGATGGACAGCCGGTACGAATACACCGGCCGGCCAACCTGCTTGGGGATGTAGTAGTACATCATCCCCAGGAAGCCGGCTGTGAGGAAGAAGCCGACGGCATTGTGGCCGTACCACCATTGCACCATGGCGTCCTGCACGCCGGCATAGGCTGAGTAGCTCTTCATCCAGCCCGCCGGGATCTCGGCGCTGTTGACGATATGCAGCAGCGCCACCGCGATGATGAAGGAGCCGAAGAACCAGTTCGCCACGTAGATGTGGCGCACCTTGCGCGTTCCGACAGTGCCGAAGAACACGACGGCATAGGCCACCCAGACCACTGCGATCAACAGGTCGATAGGCCACTCCAGCTCTGCGTATTCCTTGCCGCTGGTATACCCCATCGGGAGGCTGATGGCGGCAGCCACGATCACCGCCTGCCAGCCCCAGAAAACGAAGGAAGCGAGCTTGGGTGCGAAGAGCCGCACCTGGCAGGTGCGCTGGACCACGTGGAAGCTTGTGGCCATCAGCGCGCAGCCACCGAACGCGAAGATGACTGCGTTGGTGTGCAGTGGTCGCAAGCGCCCGTAGCTGAGCCATGGAACGCCAAGATTGAGTTCGGGCCATGTCAGCTGTGAGGCAATGACCACGCCCACTAGCATGCCGATCACTCCCCACACCACGGACATCAGCGCAAATTGCCGCACGACTGTGTCGTCGTATTCCACGGCGGGTGTTGTCGGTGCTTGCATCATCGTGCCCTTGATTGAGTTGCGGGCAGTTTCCGCGCGGGGCCGCCTTCGAGGCTTGATCCAAATCAATCGACGTGCAGGATGCGTTCACCCTCTGCGTCGACATCGTCAAACTGGCCACGCTCGATCGCCCACCATAGCCCACCGAGAATCGCGAGCACCAGAACGACCGACAGCGGGATGAGGAGGAAAAGAATTTCCATCAGGCCTTCGCTTGACGCGCTAGTGCGAGTCTTGAGGCGTTCAGCAGCACTGCAAGGGAGCTTGCTGCCATGCCAAGTCCTGCAAGCCACGCCGGGAGCCAACCCACGATCGCGACGGGAACGCAAATAGCGTTGTACCCTGCCGCCCAGGCCAGGTTCTGCCTGATCACTTGCAGCGTGCGTCGCGCTTGTGCCATCGCGTCAGGGATCTTGATCAGCTCATCGCCCAGGACGACGAAGTCGGCTTTTGCACGCGACATCGGAACCGACTCACCAAACGCGAACGACGCATCGGCTCGAGCGAGGCTCGGTCCGTCGTTCAAGCCGTCACCGATCATGGCCACGCGCCTGCCCTCGGCCTGTAGACGCCAGAGGACATTGAGCTTTTCTTCCGGCGTACATTCACCTTGCACCGCTGCGATACCCGCACGCGCTGCCGCCCTTCGCGCGGAAGCGTCCTGATCTCCCGACAGCATGCGTACCGAAATGCCCTGGCGCTTCAAGGCAACGACGGCTTGCGCTGCATCAGCGCGCAGGTTCTCGGACAGAACGAAGCTTGCCATCCACCCTTGGTCATCAGTCAAATGGATCTGCATTCCATCGATCTGCAGCGGCTGCACGGTGCAAAACGTCGCCGATCCGAGCCGTGTCTTGATCTCGGGATTTGGAGAAAACTTTGAGTTCGCGCGCCGACGACTGGCTTGCACACCCTGCCCCGCCATCTCGAGCGTTCCGGACAGCTCCCACTGCGGTGGATTTCGGAACTGAGCTGACCATGCATTTACCAACGCCCTAGCGGCGGGATGCAGAGAAAGGCTACCCAGGGCCGCGCCAATCTCCAGTGCGTCGCCAGGGAGAAGCCCTCGGCGACAGTACACACGCTCCAGCTGAGGCGTGTCGGTGGTCAGTGTGCCGGTCTTGTCGAAAACGACAGTGTCTATGCTCGCCAACGTCTCCAAGGATTGCAGGTTGGCCGTCAGTACTCCAGCACGCGCCAAGGCACCCGCGCTTGCCAACATGGCCGCGGGCGTGGCAAGGGACAATGCGCACGGACAGGTGACGACCAACACGGATACAGCCACCATCAATGCCTTACCTGGACCATCGGACCACCACAACGCGGCAGCGACAGCGGCTGATACCAGTACCCCCCACAAAAACGGATATGCGAATCGATCGGCCAAGCGGACGAGCCGCGGCTTCTCAAGCGCCGCACGTTCCATAAGCCGCACGATGTTTGCAAAGCGCGTTTCCGCTCCCACACGCTCCACACGCATTTTCACTGGCGCAGAAATGTTATGACTGCCCGCAAGCACGCAGTCTCCGCGCCCGCGTGGAACCGGACGCGACTCGCCGGAAAGCAACGCCTCATCTGCGCTGGTGTCGCCGTCGACCAGCAGGCCATCGGCCGGAAAAGCTTCGCCAGGCCACACTCGCACGATATCGCCTACCACAAGCTGTCGAGGTGACACACGCTGCCATCGCTCATCGCCGCTTAAGCGTTCAACGCTGTCCGGCAATCGGTGCAACAGCGCGTCGAGCGCGCCGGCAGTCCGCGTCTTGAGCTTCGCCTCGAGCCAGCGGCCTGTGAGAAGGAAGAAGACAAACATCGTCAGCGAATCGAAATAGACTTCCTGGCCCCAGGAGCCATTCGGGTCAAAAGTCGCGGCCGTGCTGACGACGAATGTGATTGCCACGCCAAAGGCAACTGGGAGCTCCATGCTGATTCGTCCCGCTCGCAGGTCGCGCCAGGCATTGCGAAAAAACGGGCCGCAGCAGAAAAGCATCACGGGTAGCGTGAGAACCCAGGATGCCCAGCGCAGCAGTTCCAGCGCGTCCGATGACATCTCGCCGGGCCTCGCGATGTATGCCGGGTAGGCATACATCATGACTTGCATCATGCACAAGCCCGATACCAGCCACCGCCAAAGGGCGGTGCGCAGTTCACGCGCATTCTCACCGTGTACCGATGTTGGGCTTGCTGGCAGCAATGGATAGCCGGCCGCGGCGCAAGCCTCGAACCAAACAGAAGGTTTGGTAACGGTAGACACCCATACGATGCGCGCTCTTCGGCTGGCCGGATTGACCTGGGCTTCGAGCACACCCGGTAGTGCACGAAGCACGGCTTCGACGCTGAATCCACACGCGGTGCAACGCATGCCGCCGACCATGACTTGTGAGGTCCAGCGATCGTCCTTCGGATCGATCGCAACCCTGTCGCTGAATTCGGTCCATTCCTGCTGATCGTCGAGCGCCTCCCATGCCTGAGAGGTCTTGATCAAGACCTCGGAGTTGAAGGGCAGAGAGGCGATGCTGGCTTGCATCATTCAAGACTAGAGGCTCTGCAATACGTGCGAGTTGATCTGGATCAAGCCGTGTGCGAGAAGTGCCCCCTAGGCTCGAGTGCAACTCTCCCTTTCGCATCTATCGTGTTTCAACGCATACTTGTCGCGACCGACGGCTCTCCCTTATCGAAGAAAGCCGTGTCACGCGCCGTTGAGATGGCGGCACAAGGCAATGCCGATCTCGTCGTACTGCATGTCATCCCCCGCTATCCGCAAAGCTTTCTTGAGGGCGCAGCCACTTTCTCGGCGGAAGAGATTGGCAGGATCGAGAAGCAGTGGGCAGAAAAAGCGCAGGGAATGCTGGATTCCATCGCCAGTCAAGCAAGCGACAAAGGCGTGGTCGCCAAGACAGTCGCGATGAGTTCCGATCTGGTCGCGGAATCCATCATCGCTACCGCGCGCAAGCACCGCAGCGACTTGATCGTCATGGCGTCGCACGGGCGCAGGGGTTTGCAGCGCCTGCTGCTCGGCAGCGAAACTCAACACGTCTTGACTCAGACGACCGTGCCGGTACTCGTACTACGCTGATGGCGCATCCAGCGAGGTGGCCTGGAGATCGAGGCTGCTGGAGGCGAGCGCTTCAGCGCCATTCAACGCGGTAAAACGGGTCAACGCTGGTGGTATGCACCTGCGCGGGCTTCTCCGCTTAGGCGCACGGCAACCACACCCGACGTTGAGCGTGAACGGAAAGTCCATTGCGGAAACAACGAGGCCTGGTCTCCCTCACGATATTCGGCGATTCCTGCTTCCCAGGTTCATCGTGGAGCACACCGCATACGGCTACTCCCCTTGCTCCGTTGACGCGGATGAACTGAGCTCGGCTCAAGACCGTTGACGCGAAGGCTGCATGCCTCCAGCAGTCGAAGGTCGGTGCTCACAATCGGCAATCGGCGTTTCGCCGAACCCATCCATGAGTGCTGCCATCCAATCATTGTGCGGACTGGCGCATCGCGACGCCATACCAGTCACGGGCCAAGTGCCGACCGAGCATCTTGGCGGCGCCGGGCATAGCAGAGCAACTGGGCCCAGGGCCGCTGCCCATCGCGAAATCTGGCAAAACAGCAACTGCACGGCCACAGGCCCCCGCCTCTGCCATGCGATCTCTCGGCAAGGGCGTGAAAGCAGCCCTCGTTCGATGTTTCGACCACCGCATGAGCACGGGTGTGAACTCGTAGCTCTAGTTAGATGCTCTTGACGTATGCGCCGACGGTCATGCTACCGATTGGCAAGACTTGAGCGATTTGGTGTGTCACGTTCACTGCTGCCACCAAGCCGAGCATCTCGCCTCTTCGTTGCCCCGGATCAAGCGATTGCCGCGAGCTTTAGAGTTCCTGCTCCTGCACGAGCCAGCACACCAGTCGCGACTCGCCAGGCGGCAGCGCCACATGTAGCCCGTCGGCGCACTGAACCTGCGCTTCGTCGCCATCAGAGAGCCCTGATGCAAGGATCCCCGGCGCCCCGCGTCCACCACCACCAGCACCGTTCGACCGCCGCAGGGAACACCAGATGACCGGACCGGTTCTGCGGCCTTTTTTGCACCGGAGTGCCTGGCGAGCTGCCCTGCTGGGCCAACATCTGTTTGACCTCCGAGAGAATGGCGAGCATGTTGCGCTCGCATGCGGCCCAACGCCTCGGGCTAGCGCCCCCAGGCCCAGTTCTTGACCACGGCTTGTGCATTCTCCTGCCCGGTACACAACGCGATTGCAGCTGACCGCTTCATCCCTTGCGGCCGCGCTATCCTGTTTCATCCACCGACCCGGGATTGGGCGAGGGCGCGAGCGCCCGCAGGTGCCCCGCGTTCTACGAGAATCAACGAACAACCTTGTCAGCTTGCACATCGCCCTGCCGCGGGGCGAAGATCGGCATGCGGCTCGCGTTGAAACGAAGCCCCACTAACAAGGAACGCTGAGCCCATGAAACTCCATCTCAATGCACTTGCCCTGGCAGGCGCCCTGTCCTTCTTCGGCATCTGCCCGCCTGCAACCGCACAGGTTGCCGTCAACATCAACGTACCCGGTCTGGTCATCATGGCGCCGCCGGCTCCGCGCTATGAAGCGCCACCTGCACCGCGAGGCGGCTTTGTCTGGGTACCGGGACGATGGGCATGGAATGGTCAAGACTACGCCTGGCGCCCAGGTCGGTGGGTGAAGGCCCGCGCAGGTTACGACTACGCGCCGGGTCGTTGGGTCGAGGATCGTGGAGGATGGCGCTGGAGCGAAGGGAACTGGCGACGGCGTGAAGGGTGGCGCGAGAGGCACGAGCACCATGAAAGACACGAGCGCCGTCGCGATCGGGACGCTCATCGCCATCATGAACACGGACCGTATCACTGCCCGCCGGGACAAGCGAAGAAGGGCCGTTGCTGAGCAGTACTTCGGGGCGTGGTGCTGACGGCATGCCCGCCGATGCCGTGTCGAGCACCACGCCGCAGCATCGGTGAACCCGAAGAGAAACGCCAACCCTTATCGGCGGCCTCAGGGCCGGCCGACGAAATGCCGGGTTGGAGATTTGACATCCGACCCGCTTCTCGGATTGCGCCTACAAGCAACACCACCGCCCAGCTTCAATGTTGGGATCATTCGCGGCGACGGCTTCCGGGCCTACGGGGTCTTGTACTCGGCTTCCTGAACATCGGCCTTGGCTATCGCAGCGACCGCTTGGGGCGCGACTGAACTGTGCGCTTGTTGTTCCTCCACAAATATCGAAGTGCTTATGTCATTCCTCTGGACCATTTTGATCGGCTTCGTCGCGGGCCTGGTTGCGCGTGCTGTCATGCCTGGGCGTCAAGCTCTTGGTTTCATCTGGACCACCGTTCTGGGCATCGTGGGCGCCCTGCTCGCGACTTATCTCGGACGCGCCCTGGGATGGTATGAAGCGGGTGCTGGAGCAGGCTTCCTGGCGTCCGTCGTCGGTGCAGTGATCGTGCTGGCCATCTACGGCGCCGTCCGCAAGCGCTCCTGAACAGGAGCGAAGAGCGCAGCAGGCGCACATGAAGGGGAGACAGGGCAGCCAGGGCAGGCCGGCTTGAAACACCAACACCCAGAGCCCTGCCTTGTCGATCGAAACTAACCATGTCGAGCCTAGCCACCCTCACGCATCGCACCATTCACGTGAACGGCATCGCCTTGCACGTGGCTCTCGCAGGCAGTGAGGATGCGCCTTTGGTCACCCTGCTGCATGGCTTTCCAGAATACTGGGGGTGCTTGGCGCAAGCAGATCGGTCCCCTGGTCGATGCAGGCTTTCGCGTCGCGATCCCTGATCAGCGCGGCTACGGAAACTCGGACAAACCCGGTTCGATCTCTGCCTACGCCCTCGACACCCTGGCCGACGACATTCGCGAGCTGGCCGAGCATCTTCGGGCGCCTCGATTCAGCCTGGTGGGCCACGATTGGGGCGGCATGGTGGCTTGGCATCTGGCCGCTCGCGACAAGACGGCCGTCGATCGTCTCGCCATCCTCAACGCGCCTCACCCGGCCAGCATGTTCTTGTACACGCTCAGCCATCCCCTTCAAATGCTGCGCAGCAGCTACATCGCATTTTTCCAAGTGCCCTTTGTGCCAGACGCTGTGCTCGCAGCACGGAACTTCGCGCTGCTGGAGAAGGCGCTGACTCGCAGTGCACGCCCCCACACCTTCAAGGATGCCGAACTGCGCGCTTATCGTGAGGCTTGGGCGCAGCCGGGAGCGGTCGCCGCGATGCTGCGGTGGTATCGCGCGCTGCCGCTCGCGCGACCACATCAAGGCTTGATCGACGCGAAGGTGCGCATCATCTGAGGTGAAGCGGATGCTGCGCTTGAACCGGGGCTTGCCGCCGCAGCTCTGCCGTTTTGCCGAGATGCGGACATTGTGCGGCTCGAGAAGGCCTCGCACTGGCTGCATCACGAAGACCCCGGACGAGTGAATGCGGCGCTCATCGAATTTCTTTCTCCGGCGAGCTGACAGCGCGCGACGCCAGCCGCCCACCAGGGGATACACGTCCTTGCCCGCTTCGGCAGCGGTGCTGTACGGCCCCACCCGTCGCCGGGGATGAAAGCCCTGCGCTCCCCCTCAGCAGATCGACCTGCTTTCCGTCTCGACGGTTACAGGAGGCCTCAAACGGCGATGCTCGATCGCCTGGCCTACGCCGCCTCCTCACGCGCTGACAGGCGCTGCCATCCATGCCTCGGGGCGCGTTCGGTTCGAACGAGTCGCTGCGGGAATCAAATTTCCTCGCCAACGGGCCGAAAGAAACTCGGACCTGTTCACCTTGAGTGCCGCAGGCAGACCCAGGCTTGCCCCCGCTACACGGTTCGCACCCCAAGCCCTAGGCAATTCCTCTTGCGGCCGAGAAAGGCAGCAGGTCGGGCGCCGCGCTACTGCAGCGTGCGGATGAAGAGTTGCTCGAGGACGGCGGCGTCGTGCGGTGCCGCGTGAAGATCCGCGGCATGCGCTGTCGCCAAAGCGGCGCCCGAGCGCCGGGATACTCAAATCGATCCAATTCCTCACGACCCTTCTGCGTCACGGTCAGCACCTGCGCTGCGAGACCTTCACCGAACGGACCGGCGAATCCGCCGGGATCGGGAAGAGCCGCGACGACAAGCCCGGCAGCCCGCAAGATGCGGAGTTGATCGAGCTCTTCGTTTCGATAGATCGGCATCGGTAGACGAGAAGTCACGATCTGTTGACGCAAGCTTGTGGTCATACAAACCTCCTCTTCGTCGACCCAAACTTCGACGGGTTCAAGTTAGCGGCAGCGGCAAAAAATTTCAAGAGCGTCTGCAATCAACCCGCTCAGCCTCATTCGCCGTTGCAGCGGTGCCCACGCACGACTGGCGCAGCGCATCTTGGCCGAACGCAAGTGCTCTCGGGATCCGATGTGCTTGTCGCACCAACGAATCGGACCTTTCTGACTGCCATAGCGTTTGGCGGGCTTTCGAGAATTCTGGCGAAGCGATGCGCCTATCGCCTACGGCCCTATCGAGACGAGGATCCGATCTTGAGCTCCCCATGACCCATATCACAGGAGCTATGCCATGACCACGAATCGTTCCCAGCCCGATGCCTGCAGCCTGCTGGACACCGACCACAAGAACGTCAAGAAGATGTTCACCGCCTACGACGAAGTCGCCAGCTCGAAGTCGGCCCGCGCAACCGCACAAAAGCGCGAGCTTGCGCAGCAGATCTGCGCAGAACTCACAGTACACACCCAGCTCGAGGAAGAAATCTTCTACCCCGCGGTGCGGGAGGCCATCAAGGAGACCGACTTGCTGGACGAGGCTGAGGTCGAACACGCGAGCGCCAAGGATCTCATCGCTCAGATCCAGGAAGCCGAGGACATCGACGAGATGTTCGATGCCAAGGTGAAGGTGCTCGGCGAGTACATCGACCACCATGTGAAGGAAGAGCGCAACGAGATGTTCCCGAAGGCCCGTGCCGCCAAGGGTCTGGACCTCGTGGCCATGCGCGAGCAGTTGATGGCGCGCAAGGAAGAATTGATGGCCGAGGTGATGGCCGGCGCATGAGCTTCGTCGCGCCCGCAAGAGCCCGCCTTTCGGCGGGCTTTCTTTTGAGCCATGCATGGGCCATCAAACATTCCAGCAAGCCTGCGGGGGCTGCGTCGCTGAGCATGTTGACGCACCGCGAGACGCACTCGCCTGAATGCGCGCCCCTCCACCGAGGCCACAAGTCGTCCAGGCGTCCAGGCGTCGAAGCATCCTCACTCGATCGCCTGAAAGCTCCCCGCAGCAGGAGCGCCGTCTCACGCAACAACGCACTCGGCGCATGCCGATACTCTACATACAAAATATAGCTGATCAGTCACAAATACGACCCTTCGCCCAAGAAATCGGCGGATGGTATGCATTTCCCCGTTCAAATGCGACAATCGATGGCTCCACCCATACCCTCGGATTGAGCATGACAGTTCTCAACAGCTGCTCCTGCAGCATCGTCCATTTGAAGAGCGTAGAGCGCCGTCCCTGGATGCGAGTGTTCCCGTGGTTAGAGGCCTACCAGTGTGGGAACTGCGCAAAGGTGCAGTTGCTCCGCAAGGATGCGGTCGACCAAGCGCTGGTCGACTATGCATCTAGGCTTCGCGTCCATCCGAGATCGCATCGACCTGCGCCGTGGTCCAAGGCAAAAGACAGCACCGCAAGCTTCAACAAGCGGCACTGATGCCCGCTGGACCGTCGGTGGCGTCCGGCCACCCGTTCCAGCAAATCGGCGTGTGCCGCCGCACGCCCCCCTGCGCCGGGCCACCCGCCGCACGACAGTGCGGACAAGCCACCGAGCCCCGCAGAAGCAAGCGTCTGCCCGTCGTCAAAATGAGCCATGCGGCTAGCGGCCGAACCGCACCGCTTGGCTCTTGAAGCCCGATGTCAGAGTCGCCAACTGCTGGCCCGCCGCGCCAAGAAGTTCCACCATCGACGTCCTTGCCGCAGGTGCAGCGGAAGCGTCCTACGGAATCGGCCTCGGCTCAAGAGAAACTTTGCGCCTTTCTCCACCTATGAGTGTGCTCAGAACCTTCATCGGAATCGCGGTGTTCCCATTTCTCGCCGTCATCGTCATGGTCATCGGCTTCGCCTGCGCCGCCGCTCATGCCATCGCCTTTCCAGCCCTGTACTGGTGGGAACGCTACAGGGAGCGAAATCCGACGCCCATCGGACGAAAGAAATCCAGGGCTGAGCCCCAAGGCTGAGCCGCCTGCACCGCCGCGTCGGCAGCTTAAAGATGGCGGGCGATAGCCGCGAAGGGCCTCCGCTCGCAAGAGAGTACGGCGGCTCGGCGCCTGCAAGTGCCGGACCATCTGATGGCAACGCGTGGATTGCCTGCGCACTCAAGCGTTTGGTGCCCCTTCGCTGAGGACGCCTCATTGCTCGTTGGGTGTCCAAGGCACGCAAACGTTCTGAGGGGGGCGCGACTGCTCGGAGATCGAGCGCTCCCGGTCCCAGGAAAATTGCTTACTTCGGCCGGCGCCGGATGGAATGCCAATCAGCCGCTGCGATGCGATCACTACTCCTGCGCGGCCCAGCACACCAAGCGCAGCTCACTCAGTGGCAGCGCCGCATGACTCCCGTCGGCAAAGCGCACCTCACCCTTGTCGGCGTCGTGGGCCTTGATGCGCAATGTCCCCCGGCGCCCGCCGTGTTCGACCACCAGCACCGTACGGCCCGCGCTGCGCGTCGCTGTCGCCCGGGCAACAGAGCGCTCGGCCTTCTCCGTCGGAGCAGGCTCTGGCGCTTCCTGCGTGGCCAGCATCGCTTCAACCTCCGCGCGGGTGGTCGGTGCGTCCCGCTCAAAGGCGGCCGCCACCGTTTCTGGCGCGCGGCGCCAGGCCGTGACAAGTCGGTAGAGGCCACGAAGGTCAAGGCCGATGCGCCCTTCGTCGATCGCTTGCCTGAGCGGCGGCGGCATATCGTTCAGCGCGGCCGCCTCCGTGACGAAAGATCGGGACTTGGCCAGCCTGCGAGCGATGTCCGCGCGCGACATTCCCTCGGCCTCGCGCAGTTGGACGAACAGCGCGAGGTCCAGTGGGGACATGTCCTCGCGATGCAGGTTCTCCACCGCCTGAGCAAACGGGTCCGCTCGATCGTCCAGAAATGCGGGCACCGTGATCAGGCCTGCCTGTCGAGCGGCACGCACGCGCCGCTCGCCGCGGTTGATCAGATAGCGTCCAGCTGCAGCCCGGTTCGCTCGCACGGACACCGGCTCGAGCACCCCGTGCACACGAATCGATTCGCTCAGCTCGACCAGAGCCTGCTCGCCGACGCGACGACGCGGCTGGTCGGGATCGGGATCGATCAACGCGAGCGCGATCTCCAGGGGCGCTTGCAGCGCACTTGCAGTGCCAGCTGAATCGAGAAGCTCGGAAGCCCGAAACTTATGGAGCCCGCTGAGGTCGAGTGGCTTGATGTCCTTCATGATGGCATGCCCGAAGATGCCACGTCTTGCGCGTCCATGCGACGCTGTAGCAGCTCGAAAACCTCCCTTACCTCCAAGCACGCGTCACGTGCTGAGCCCTTGGCCAGCGTCCAGACCGACACACCCTGCGACAACGCTTCCGGAATGGCCGAGCGCGTCGAGATGTGTGCGGGAACGATGTATTCGGCAAAGCTTTGGACGAGTTGCCGCATCGCTGCCTTTTGCCGCACGGAGTGAGGGTTGAAGCGATTGAGCACGATGCCGGCGAGGCGCAGCTGAGGGTTGTAGCGCTGACGCACACCGAAGACCGTCTTGAGCATGTCGGTCACGCCATCGATGCTGTACTCCTCCAACTCGATCGGACAGACCACATCGGTGGCGGCGATCAGTGAGGCGCTCATTCGCAAGCCGAGCGCGGGTGGCGTGTCGATGACCACCACGTCAAACAGCGAGCTCAGAGCCTCGACGTTTCGGCGAAACACCGGGATGGCAACTTCCGCCTTGGCAAGTTCGACGTCTGCAAGGTTCCTCGAGGCCGGCGCCAATGCAAGCCGGCCTTGTCCTGCGAGCTGATCCTTCACCTCGGTCCCTTGCACAAAAAGCCCGGCTGCGCCCACACCCTGGGCATATGCACGCAGCGTCTTGGAGGCGTTGCCCTGCGTGTCAAGGTCGATGAGGCACACGGATCTGTCGTGCTTCTCGCGTTGCCAGAACGCGTAAAGCACAGCGAGCGTGGTCTTCCCTACCCCGCCCTTCTGATTGCTGAAGACCACCACCTTGCCCATGCCATCCCCTTGGTCGAAGGTTTGTTCGACGCAAGCGTGCAGCCACCGCAGCGTGCGGAGCAGTTCGCCGGCCTGAAAGGACCCGTGCGTCGACGCCGGTCGACGGCGTCGAGAACGCCTGCCGGCAAAGGTGCGCATTGGAGACCAGAGGTGCCCGGCCGATGACTACCCGAACTGATAGTGGCGTGGTAGCCCTCGCGCACAGACATTGCACCCGATGCAAATCTCCACCAACTTCTCGAACCCTCCTCTTGGGGTGCAACGGCCCATCCAGCGTTGCATGCGATGCAATACGCGCGTAGCGAAGGCATCTGCGGCACCGCGCTTGACGGCATGGCCAGAAAGGCCCCAGGGAACGTGCCAAGGAACGCGCCTTCAGATGTTCCCAGGAGCGCTCCCAAAGACGCTCCTGGGAACAATCCTCGCTGCAGTGGCTTGCCTATCCGCCGGCGCCGAGCCCAGCATGCCGCCCGTCGTGCAAGCAACGCGCGACAGCGAGCGCGTCGCCATCCTCAGACAGGAGCTCCAGAACACCAAAGCGTCCATCGACGCCTTGACTCGCCGTCATGCGGCGCGTCTGAAGGCCGCAGATGCCGAAGGCGCGGCCGAAGTCGACACGGAGCGTGCACGCGCGTTCGGGGATCTGGTCGCGCTCGAGCGAGAGCTCGCAACGGCCTTACAAGAAAGCCCGTCTGCGCCGCGGCAGCGCAGCGCCGACAGACCACGGTCGACGGAAACGAAGCCCACCGCGCGCCGCTCGGATGCGGCAGCACCCGCGCGCTGGTGGGACGTGTATCAGCAACGCATCGGCAGCGCGGACCCATCGGCGCCACCGCCCGCGGGATCTCTTTCCCCTGTTCCGACCAGCGTGAGAAACAAAGAAAGTGGCACATGAACTTCAACACTCGTGATATCCACCGTCCGGCGATGCGCCATTCAAGAGCGCCAACGCTTGCCCTGCGCGTCCTGCTCGCCGCCGCTCTGTGTGTGCTGTGGCCCCTCATGGCGCATGCGGGCAGCCCGTTTGCAACCGGCGCCAACGCCGCGCAGCAGCAACTCGTTGCGATCCTGACACCCATCGCGGCCGTCGCGGTGATGGTCTCGGGTGCGATGGCCTGGTTCGGGCGGCTGAGCTGGTGGTGGCTGGTGGCGGTGGTGATCGGCACGGTGCTGGTGTTCGGCGGCCCGCAGATCGTCTCGTGGATCCGTGGCCTCTTCGGTGTCTGAGGGGCGGCCATGCACCGCAACCACGGCATCACGGCGGACCCTCTTTTTGTCGGCATGACCCGGCCCTCCATGGTCTGGGGCGTGACGTACTCCGCCATGATGTTCAACATCGTCGTGACCATCGAATCCTTCATCGTCACGAAGAACCTCGCCTGGCTGCTCGCCTTCGTCCCGATCCATGGCGTGCTCTACCTCGTATGCCTCTACGAGCCACGTTTCTTCGACCTGCTGCAGTTGTGGGGCCGCACGCGCTTGCCAGCGGCGCTCAACGGAAACCTGCGCTTCTGGCGCGCCAACTCCTACAGCCCGCTCGCTCTGACCCTGCCTGGTGCCCGCGGCCGCCGCCGGGACCGACACGTGCAGGTGCTGATCGCCGTGGAGGGTGCGCTGTGCGATTGACCACCCGCTCTGAATCGACATTGCGCCGCGAAGCGAGCGCGGCCTCGATGATCCCCTTCTCCTCGCACGTCGATGCCCATGTGGTTCGCCTGCGCTCAGGAGACTATGTCCAGACCCTGCGCCTGGGGGGCGCAAGCTTCGAGAGCGCTGACGACGAGGACCTCAACAACTGGCATGAACGCCTGAACGTGCTGCTGCGCAACATCGCATCACCACATCTGGCGCTGTGGACCCACGTCGTACGCAGGCGAGAGACAGGCTACCCCGCCGGGCGCACCGTCCCCGGCTTTGCCGATGAGCTCGAGCAGCGCTACCGCCGCAAGATGGCCGAGGAGCGGCTCATGGTCAACGAGCTCTATCTGTCCGTCGTCTACCGTCCACAGTCCACCCGTGTCGGCAACGCGGCGCTGGCCTTTCTCAAGCGAACCGACGCACAGGGCGCCCTGGCAGAGCTCAAGGACTCCCTGGACACATGCACCAAGCTTCGCCAGGAATTACTGGCCTCACTGGAGCGCTACGACCCCGAGCCACTGGGCATCTACCGACCGATGGGCGCACAAAAACCGTTCTCCTCGCTGCTCGAGTTTTTCGCACTGCTGATCAATGGGGAGTGGCAGCGCATGCCGCTGCCACGATCGCCGCTCAACGAGGTACTGGCCACATCCCGCCCCTTCTTCGGCAACGAAGCCATGGAGTACCGCTCGGGGACGCAAAGTCGCATCGGTGCCTTCCTCGGCATCAAGGAGTACCCGACGCCCACGGCGCCCGGCATGTTCAGCGGCCTTCTCACGGCCGACTTTCCGTTCATCCTCGCGCAGAGCTTCACGTTCCTGGCCAAAGGCACCGCGGTGGACATGATGCGTCGGCAGCACAACCGCATGGCGGCCGCAGGCGATCTGGCTGTCTCGCAGGCCGACGAACTCGCAGACGCGCTGGATGACCTGGTCAGCAACCGTTTCGTCATCGGCGATCATCACTTCAGCCTGCATGTGCTCGCCGATGCCGAGGAAGGCGCAGGCGCTGTCGAGGGCGTGCCGCGGCTCAAGCAACTCAACGACCACATTGCGCGGGCCCGCTACCTGCTCGGCGACACCGGGATGGTTGTCGCACGCGAGGATCTGGCACTCGAGGCGGCGTTCTGGGCGCAGTTGCCGGGTAACTTCGGCTACCGCACGCGCAAGGCGCCGATCACGAGCCGCAACTTCGCGGCCATGTCGCCTTTTCACAACTTCCCGACGGGTCGCGCGCGCGGCAACTTTTGGGGCGATGCGCTCGCGATGCTCACGACACGCGCAGGCTCGCCCTACTACTTCTCATTGCATGCGAGCGACCCGCGCAGCCCCGATGGTGGCAGCCGTCGCGATGTGGGCCATGTCACGGGCGTCGGGCCCGTTGGTACGGGCAAGACGACCTTCCTCGGGTTTTGCATCGTCGCAATCTGCAACCGTCTGAATGCCACCCAGATCATCTTCGACAAGGACGAGGGCCTCCATATCCTCGTGCGGGCATTGGGAGGCCAGTACCTTCCGTTGAAGAACGGAAGTCCCACCGGCTGCAATCCGCTGCAGCTCGACGCTGGGGTACCCACAAACCTCGAGTTCCTGCGGCAATGGCTGCGCCGCCTCGTGATGCGCTCGCCTCACGAGCTCCTGAGCGTGCGACAGGAAGACGACCTGGATCAGGCCCTGCACGGGACCCTCGCACTCGGTCCACCCTACAGGCGCTTGTCGCGTCTGCTGGCTTTCCTGGACGTCACCGACCCAGAGGGAGTGCACGCGCGGCTGCGCAAGTGGTGTGCGTCGGAGCGCGGCGACTACGCGTGGGTGTTCGACAACGACCACGACGTTGTCGCGCCACTGCTCGAGGCCCATGCGTTGGTCGGTTTCGACGTCACCGACTTCCTCGACAACGACGTGGTGCGCGCCCCGTTGACCATGTACCTCTTCCATCTCGTCAACTGCATGGTCGATGGCCGGCCGATGGTGTGCTGGATGGACGAGTTCGCCAAGCTGCTGGACGACCCCGCATTCGCGAGCTTCGCGAAGAACGGCCTGGAGACGTGGCGCAAGAAGAACGCGAACATCGTGACCTTCACGCAAAGCACGCACCATGTTCTGGGCTCGAGCATCGCGCGAGCCATCGTGGAGCAGACGCCCACCAAGATCCTTTTTCCCAACCCCGAGGCCAGCCACACGGATTGCACCGAGGGTTTCAACCTCACCGAGCGTGAGTTCGCGCTGGTCAAGCAGGAACTCGTTCCCGGATCGCGTCAGTTCCTCATCAAGCAAAACCGTGACAGCGTCGTGGCCCAGTTGGACCTCAGGCATCTGGACGATGTGCTGGACGTCATCTCGGGCCGCACCAGCAATGTCCGGCTCATGCAGGGGCTGATGAAGCGCCATGGCAGCGCGCCCAGCCAATGGCTCGCCCCTTTTCGCGAGGCGCTGCTACAGCACAGCTCGCAACGACCTTCACCCCAGGAGTTTCCACATGCCTAGAAAGCTGCTTCTCTCGCTTGTCACCTGCGCTGCGCTGCTCGCTCCACTGCATGCGCGTGCGGGAATTCCGGTCATCGATTTCGCGGCCATCGCCAACCTGATCCAGCAGATCATGTACTGGCAACAGCAGATCTCCGCCATGCAAAAGCAGTTCGACGAGCTCAAGGCCTCCAAGGAGCAACTCAAGCAAACCTACCAGTCGATGAGCGGCTCGCGCGGCATGGAGCAGCTTCTTGCGACTTCCGACGCAGCACGCAACTACTTGCCGAGCGACTACGCCGATCTGAGGAGGTCGCTCGACACGCCCGTGCCAGGCTATGCAGGCCTGTCGGAACAGGTGCGATCGATCGTGAGCGCCAACAGCGTGCTGTCGACGACGCAGATGGACGCGCTGAGCCCTGAGCTCAGGCAACTCGTCGAACAAGGCCGTCAATCTGCCGCCTTGCTGGATGGCATGACCCAGACGGCTTTTCAGAACACCAGCCAGAGGTTCTCTGCACTGCAGACGCTGATCACCGCCATCGCGCGTGCCCGAGACCCCAAGGCCATTCAGGAGCTGCAAGCGCGAATCCAGGGGGAGCAGAACATGCTGACGAACGAGCAGACCAAGCTCCAGGCGCTCTACCAGTTGTCGCAGGCCGACGAGGCGAGGCTTCGCCAGCGAACCCGAGAGCGGGTGGTGTCCGGCCACGGTGACTTCTCCAGGCGATTCACACCGACACCCTAGCCGCCCCTGCCCCCTCAACACATCGCTTTGGCGCGCCACCGTCGTGGTCATCGCCATGGCGGCTTCGAGAAAGCCACTGGCTTCTCAAACGGCGAGCGGGCTGCCAATCACCCGCTGCGCTTGCGGCATGCGCACCAACCACAAGCCATGCGACCCCACGGAGAAGGCCGACGGCGCATCCAGCGGCTGAGGTCGAAGTGGCGTCGCACGATTTTTGAAACCTCAGGAGCCAAGCCATGTTCTTTCGGCAGCTTTGGACGCAGCTCGTCTCGCAGCTCACTGAGTTCATAGGCGCGAAGTCTGCAGCACTGGCGACCGCGGTCGAGCCCGCGGTGATCACGTTGGCAACGCTCTACGTGATGATCTGGGGATACCTTTCGCTCACCGGCAAGATTCAGGAACCCATTCTGGAGGGGATCAAGCGGATCTTCTTCATAGCGGTCATCCTGGGTGTGGCTTTGAGGCTCTGGGCTTTCAACGAGCTCATCGTCGACACCTTCTTCAACGCCCCGACCCAACTCGCGGCAGCGATCGTCGGCGCCACAGACCCCGTCTCGACCATCGACACGATCTGGGAGAAGGGGGGAGAGGTCGCGTTCAGCCTGTGGAGCAGGGGCGGTGTGCTCAATGGGGATGTGGGCTTCTACATCGCCGGCGCCGTCATCTACCTCATCATCGGCGCCGTCGCGGTCTACGCGCTTTTCCTTTTCGCCCTGTCGAAGATCGCGCTGTCCGTCGTGCTGGCGCTGGGCCCGATTTTCATCTCCCTGCTCTTCTTCGAAGCGACACGGCGCTTCTTCGAGGCATGGGTCGCCCAGCTTTCGAACTACGCGCTCGTCGCGGTGCTCGCAAGCATGGTCGCCTCGCTCATGCTGCAGGTCGTGGCGAACTACGCCGCTCAAACCGCGGAACGTGGCGCGGCGCTCACGACGGTGGATGCCATCAACATGGCCTTGATCGCCGCGGTGGTTCTCCTCGTGATGTGCCAGGTGATGCCGATCGCCGCCGGACTTGCCAGCGGCGTTGCGCTCAGCTCCTTCAGCGCTGTCGGTGGGCTCACCAAGTGGGCGCTCGGTGGCACCAGGCGCAGCGCGTACGAATTCGGCCGCGGCGTGCTCGACGGCCTGCACGGCGAACGCGGCAGCCGATGGGACTCCTTCCGTCGCCTGGGAGGCAACCGGGTCGGATCGTCGATCGCTTCGCTGGCCGGCAGGGGCGCAAGCACGCAGCGCCCCACCCTGCCCAGAGACCGAGTGATGAATCCCTCTTCCTCTCGGACTTGACCCCTCTGAAAAGCTTTTATAGGAGCTCTCACGTGAGATTCATGGTCGCACTCTTGCTCACCCTCGCGCTTGGCGGCTGCGGCACGCGAGCGCCCCATCCTCCGACCTGCGAAGGCGCCCTCACACCGATCAACGGTGCCTCCGCGCCCCGTCCTGCAGGAGGCTCGGATGCATCGTGACGAGGCGCTCGAGCGCTATACGCTCGAAGCTCAGAGCTGGGAGCTCGATCGCGCACGTCGCGCCCAAGGGTCGGCCAAGACCGCCTGGGTTGTGGCCGCGGCCGCCACGGCCATCGCGGTATTCGCCGTGGCCGCCGTCGCCGGACTCACGCCCCTCAAGCAGCCGGTGCCGGTGGTCATTCGCGTGGACAGCAGCAGCGGCATCGTCGACATCGTGCCGTCCTATGAAGGCACCACCGACATTCAAGAGGTCGTGACGCGTAACCTGCTGCAGAACTACGTCATTGCGCGCGAGCGCTACTTCTACGCGACCGCCGAAGCCGACTACGAGCTGGTCGCCTCCCAGAACTCGCCTCTCCTGAACCAGGCCTGGGCGGCGTCGTGGGCCGCCAACAATCCACTCTCGCCGCTCAACACCTTCAAGGACGGCACGGCCGTTCGCGCGCAGGTGCGTGCTGTGACCTTCCTCAAGCTGGAAAGCGGCAAGGAGAAGCTTGCACAAGTTCGCTTCAGCCGCTACGCCCGAGCCGGCGGCACGGGCGATGAGCAGACGACCCATTGGGTGGCGACGATCGAGTTCGCTTACGTGCCGCCATCGAAGGATGACAAATGGCGCTCGCTCAATCCCCTGGGCTTCAGGGTGGTCGAGTATCGGCGCGAGCCCGAAGTCGCACCGACCGTCGCCGTCCCCCTCTCCCCCGCAAAGCAGGCGCGCTGATGAACCATCGTCTTGCATCTCTTCGCCAGCCCGCGCTCGTGCTGGTGCTCGTCATCGGCTGGCTGTGCACCACCCACACGGCGGTGCGCGCTGCAACGATCCCGCCCGAGGGGCACGTGGATGCGCGCGTGCGCACAATCGACTACGACCCGGAAGACGTCATCAGCCTGCATGGCTACGTGGGCTACCAGATTCACCTTCAGTTCGCCGAAGGCGAGACCTTCGTGAACCTGGGCTCCGGCGACAACGGCTCCTTCGACGTCGGTGCGCAGCGCAACCACCTCTTCCTCAAGCCGAAGGAAGCGCAGGCCAATACGAATCTCACGATCCTCACCGACCGTCGCACCTATCACTTCGACTACATCGTCTCAGCCCGGGCGCCCGCCGGGGCCGCGGCTCGACGAATGATCTACTCGATCCGGTTCAACTATCCGGCCGACACGCTGCGCGCTGCCGAAGAGGCGAGCAAGCGCGCTGAGGTGGACGCGAAGCTCACCCGCACGGCAGCCACGCGCAACTGGGACTACTGGTTCTGCGGAAGTGAGTCGCTCAGGCCGATCCGCGCCTCCGACGACGGCCACCACATCCGCCTTCGTTTCGCCGAACAGGCTGAACTGCCGGCCATCTTCGTTCAGAACGACGACGGCACGGAGTCATTGCTGAACTTCAACATCGACGCCGACGAGATCGTGATCCATCGCCTCGCGCGTCGCCTCGTGCTGCGCCGGGGTCAGCTCGTGGGGTGCGTGGTCAACAAGGCATTCGCAAGCGGCGCGCGCACGCCCGGCGCGACGGTGGCGCCCGATGTGCAACGCGCAACCGTGGGAGAGCAACCATGAGCGATGCACCGAATCCGGGACTCAACCCACCGGCGAATTCATCCGCCGACAACGAAGCGCCCGATGGGCGCCGCAGTGCGGGCGCGGTCGATCCAGACACTGGCGAGCTTTATTCCGTTCCCCGTCGTCCGGAGCGCCCTGATGCCTCCCACACCGGGCGCGGCCATGCGATCGACGGGGAGCGGACCATTCCCTCGGTGAATCGGGAACGCACGATCCAGTCGAGGATCAGCAGCTTCGTGGCCATCGGCACCATGCTGCTGCTGGGTGCCGGTTTCCTGTTCTGGTACTACAGCACCCAGTACGCCAGGGGTCGCGAGGCGCAGTTGGCCGCACAGAAGGCCTCGGCGGCCCGCGCCGGCGGCGAAACCAAGGTGCCGCCGCTGGGCCGGATCGACCCGCCGCCGATGCCGCCCCAGACCCCCGCACCGCCGCCCGGCGCTCCACCGGCCGCAGCGGCGGCGACACCGCCAGGCGGGCCACCGCCAAAGACGCCGGCCCAGCTTGCGCTCGAGCGCAAGCTCGGGTCGCCCGTGATGCGGCACGCGCTGTCGCCTGACGCAGCAGCAGCAACGGCCGCTTTCGTCGGCGGCCCCACCGTGCCGGCGGCAAGCGGCGTACCCAACATGGCGCAAATCCTGGGGGCCTTGCAGCCGCCACCCTCCAGCCCCTCCGCCCCTCCCAGCCCTCCCGGCCTCGAGGGCGGTCTCCGGCCGACCCGCACCCCCGCCGTTACAGCACAGGTCCTGCCGACGCGCCGTTTTCTTCTGCCCAAGGGCGCGTTCATCGATTGCACCTTGGAGACCGCGATCGATTCGACCTACGAAGGTCTCACCACCTGCATCGGTGCCAGCGACATCTACAGTGCAGACGGCAAGGTGGTGCTGCTCGAGCGCGGCACGAAGTACGTGGGTGAGCAGCGCGGCTCGCCCCGCCAAGGGCAAGGCCGTGTTTTCGTGCTTTGGAACGAGGCGAGAACGCCCACCGGGGTGGTCGTCCAGCTGGCATCGCCTGGCACCGACGAACTGGGGCGCAACGGCTTGCCGGGTTTCGTGGACACCCACTTCTGGGAGCGTTTCGGCGCAGCGATGCTGCTGTCGGTCATCGACGGCACGATGCAGGCACTGACAGCGCAGCAGCAAGGCGGCGCCGGCCCGGCCAACCGCGGTGCGCTGGTGGTCGGTCCCCAAGGCAGCCGGGACATCCTGACCGAGGTACTGCGCGGCACCATTGCGATACCTCCAACCGTGATCAAGAACCAAGGCGAACGCATCCAAATCCTGGTGGCCCGAGACGTGGACTTCCGCGATGTCTATGCCCTACGCGTCGCGCCTGCCCAACCCTGAAGAAGCGGAAGCTTCAGGCTTGGCGACGACAGCCACGCCACCGCCGCCCTCCTCGCTCGCGCTGTTTCTCGACCCGCTGATGCCGCTGCTCGAGGACACCGAGGTCACGGAGATCTGCATCAACGAACCAGGAATCGCTTTTGTGGAACGGCAGACAGGATGGACACGCGAAATCGTCGCGTTCGCGAGCTTCGAATGGTGCATGTCAATCGCCAAGCTCGTTGCCAACTTCACGAAGCAGCGCGTCTCGGCTCAAGAACCGTTGTTGTCGGCCACCTTGCCTGGGGGCGAACGCATACAGATCGTGCTGCCGCCGGCGACCTCCGAGCAGACCGTCTCCATCACGATTCGTCGTCCCTCCAGTGCACTGTGGTCGCTCGATCAACTTGAATCGATGGGCGTGTTCGAGGCGACACGCTACAACGAAGCGGTATTGAAGGCAGCGTCGGAGGCGAGCTCGGCGGGCCTCGAAGACCGCGAGCTTGCGGGCCTGCTTCGCGAACGCAGGTTCGGAGACTTCCTGCGCCGCGCAGTTCAACTGCGCCGCAACATCTTGCTGTCGGGCGCCACCGGATCGGGCAAGACGACGCTGAGCAAGGCATTGATTCTCGAAGTTCCCCCCGAGGACCGGCTGATTACGATCGAAGACGTCAGGGAGCTGTCCCTTCGCAACCAGCCCAATCACGTGCGTCTGTTCTACTCCCAGGGCGCTCAGGGACAGGCGATCGTGACGCCAGGGCAGCTCCTGGCTGGTGCCAAGCGCCAGCGTCCCGACCGCATCTTCCTGTCCGAACTGCGAACCGGCGATGAAGTCTATGACTACCTCGTCTCGGTGAACACCGGCCATCCGGGCTCGATCACCAGCGTTCATGCCGACAGCGCCCAAATGGCCTTCGTGGCACTCGCGCAGCTGATGAAGCGCAGTGCCGCAGGCCATGGCATGACCACGCGTGAAGGCGTGGAGCTTTCGCAGCTGAGCGTGGACGTCGTCATCCAATGCGCACGTGTGCGGCAGCGACGCATCGTGCAGGAGATCTGGCATGACCCCAGCACCAAGCGTCGAGCCTTGGCCTAGTGCTTTCAGGATCGGGGGCGCCTTGCTTGTCGCGGCCATGGTAGGCCTGTGGGCGGCGGGCTACGCCTTCTTGATGCTCATGAAGCTGCCGCCCGAGAGCGCCACGCTGTCGACGATCGTTGACTACTGGCTTGCTTACGGTGACCGACCCGAAGTTCGTCGATCGCTGCTGGCCGCTTTGGTGGGGGCACAAGGGATCACGCTCGGTGGCGTCGCCATCGCGATGGTCCCGCGCCGACGCGCGCTGCATGGCGAGGCCCGCTTCGCCACGCACCGCGAGATTCGGAAGGCCGGGCTGCTCGCAGACAACGGCATCGTTCTCGGGCGCCTGGGCGCGCGCTACCTCGTGCTCGCCGGTCAACAAGGCGCCGAAGTTGAAGCACCTCCTCGCAGCGGCAAGGGCGTGGGCGTCGTGGTGCCCAACCTGCTGAACTGGCCCGGCTCCACCATCGTGAGCGACGTGAAGGGAGAGAACTTCATGCGCACAGCGGGATTCCGGCTTTCAAAGGGCCAGGAAGTGCACCTGTTCGATCCCCTGTCCGAGCAGGAGCGCTCCTCGCGCTGGAATCCGCTGGGCTATGTGTCGCAAACGCCGTACCGCTGCATCGACGACCTGCAGCGCATCGGAACGATGCTGTTCCCGGATCCCCTGGCGGGCGATCCCTTCTGGACCTCGTCCGCGCGGTCACTGTTCCTCGGGATCGCGCTGTACCTGTTCGAGACACCCGGGGCGACACGCACCTTGGGTGAAGTCCTGCGCCAGGGCATGGCGAGCGATGCGGAGGGCTTCCAGAAACACTGGAAGCGCGTCATCGAATCGTGCGAGCGCGCCGGCTACCCGCTGTCGCAGGAAGCTGTGCGCAGTCTGTACGACGTCATCGACCTCGCGCCAACGACCGCCTCGAGCATCCGCAAGACCTTCACGAGTCGACTTGATCTGTGGCTCAACCCCCTGATCGACGCGGCCACTTCGGCCAACGACTTCGATCTTCGCGACCTGCGCAAGCGTCCGATCTCGATCTATGTGCAGATCAACCCAGACAACATCGCGCGTCTGCAGCCCTTGCTCAACCTGTTCTTCCAGCAGGCCATCGGTTTGCAGACGCGGGAACTGCCCGAGAGCAACCCGGCCCTGAAGCACCAGTTGCTGCTCATGCTCGACGAGTTCCCCGCGCTCGGGCGCATTCCGGTGATCGCGGAATCCACGGCGTTCCTGCCCGGCTACAACGTGCGCACCGTGGTGATCGTCCAGTCCAACTCGCAGCTGATCGAGAAGTACGGCGTGGAGGGTGCCAAGTCGATTCGAAAGATGCTCGCCGCGCGCATCGTTTTTCCGCCCAAAGAGTACGAGGATGCCGAGGCCATCTCGCGCGAGCTTGGCACCTACACGGTTCGCCAGAAAAGCGTCAGCCGCCCGATGTGGGGCGGCTCAGGCACATCGGGCAGCGTCAGCATCAGCGAACAGCCGCGCCGGCTGCTGCTGCCCCAGGAAGTCAAGGAGCTCGACCCGGCGCGCATGATCCTTTTCTATGAAGGACTTCGGCCCGTCCTCGCTCACCGCATCATCTACTTCAAGGACAAATCCTTTGCCCGGCGGGAAATCGCCCCACCCGAAGTCCCGAAGCTTGAGATGGCCGCTCGTGCAACCACGGCACCTGCCGGGAATGCGATGCCTTCGCCTGCGCCACCGGCAGGATCGAGCGCTGCGACTTCGACGACGCCCGCCACGGGCACGGGCCATGCGCGGGCGAAGGACGACCTGCAGATGGCCCAGGCCGTGCTCGACGGCAGCTTGGATCTGAAGGACTTTTCTTTCGATTTCGACGACGTCGACATCCCCACCGAGCCACTGAGTGAGGCGGAGATGAAGCGGCGCACCGACGAGTTCATGGCCCGCCTGCTGGTCTGAGCGGTCCATTCCAACCAAGGCCATCGCATGCACTCCTCATCCAACGCCACCCCACTCGGCGCGCAGCCGCCAGGGGCCGCACCTCCGCCGCCATCGGGATCCGATGATCCGCAGGAGACCGGCGACACAAGGCGCCCGCGCGGTGGCCGCGCGCCCGTGCGCGGCGTGTTGCTGGAGGCCGCCGCAGCGCCTTATCGGTTCGATCCGGCAGCACGACGCTCGTTCTACCTGCTCCTGCGCACAGAGGTTGGAGAGCGCAGCCTTTGGGGCGCCGACCTGGAAGCCGCACTCCAGCGAGCGGTCTCCCAGCCACGCATCGGAGACGAGGTCGTCGTCCTGCCCCTGGGCACGAAACCCGTCCGGCTTCGCGTTCCCGCCCAGGATGGCCATGCAGACGCTGTCGGCGAAGAGCGGGTGCTTGCGCAGCGGCGTCACTGGCGCATCGAGACGCAAGACCATATGCACATGCTCGCGCAAGATGCCCAGCGGCTGCGTGTTGAACGAACGCTGTCGCCAGGGAACATGGAGCGCGACCCCCGTCTGACGTACGCCATGGCCGGGCTCCAATTGGCTGCACAGTATGTGCGGCGCCTCACCGCCGATCCGCGCTCTCAGCAGCAGTTGCTCGCATCCATTCGCCATCGCATCGCTGATGCGCTCGTGGATGGACTGGACATCCATCTCCCAGACAAGCGGGTGGCGATGGCGCGAGCACTCAGCCTGCCAGCACCGGGACGCGCCGCCGAGTGGGACAGGCATGCCCATGAGCGGACGTGAACTCGCAAGACAGAGGCGCGCGAGCTTCGGCTGGCCCGGCAGGCTCGCCCCGTACATTGCCTGATGACCATGCGTCGTGATGCTCGCCCCAAGAGGTCGATACCCACGATACGTGGAGACGGCACCGGCGAAGCGGCGGCCAGCGGCCGCTGGCACATCGCGGACGGATCACTCGAGGCACTCAAGTGGCTCGCGCTGGCGTTGATGGTGGGGGACCATGTCAACAAGTACCTTCTGAGCGGGCAGGTCACGACGCTCTACCTGCTCGGTCGCATGGCGATGCCGCTCTTTGGCTTTGTGCTCATGTACAACCTCGCGCGCCCTCGCATGAAGGCCGCGAGTGTTCATCGACGTGTGGTGAAGCGGCTTGCGGCCTTCGGTGTGCTCGCAACGCCCGCGTTCGTCCTGCTGGTCGGATGGTGGCCACTGAACATCATGGCGACGTTGCTCGTCGCGACCTTGATCGCCTGGCTGCTGGAACTCCGGACCGTCGGCCATCGATGTTTGGCCCTGGTCACCTTTGTAGTGGGCGGCACCGTGGTTGAATTCTGGTGGCCGGGATTGCTGTGCTGCCTGGGCGCGCGCTCTTTCATTCGTCGTCCAAGCATCAAGACCGCGATCGCCTGGCTGCTTGCGACCGCGTCCCTATGGCTCGTCAACGGCAACTTCGCTGCCATGGCCGCGCTGCCGCTGATCTGGGGGTTCAGCCGCATTCATGTTCCCCTTGAACGGCGGCGATGGGTCTTCTATGCCTTCTACCCCGCCCACCTGTTCGTTCTTGCCCTTGCGCTGCACTTCGCCAGCACACCGCGCTGTGCGCGGGCATGCTCACAAGTTGCGACGAACCTCGTAACGGCCCCTGAAGTGCAGCCACTCGCTGGCGCAGCCGAATCGGCCCGACTCAAACCTATCGAAGGTGTCAGCGCGGCCGGAGGTGGCGATTCAAGTACAAACGTGACAAAGTGGCCACCATGAATTCACCCATCGTGACTACCTTTGACGTCGAGCCTGAACTGCGTGCCGAACTCGAATCGGTTGCGGATGCTGACGGACCCGTCAGCACTTCTGCCGCCGATGGGGCGTGCCGAGCCGTCGAACGCTGCCGTGTTCAAGGCGAGTTCTACGCGCGTGGGGATATCGCTTGGCAAGAATATCTACGAACTGGTGTTTCGCAACCTGTGGCCGAGGTGTTCGATCGCATCCAGGCCCGCATTGATGCACGACGTCGCGAGCTTCAAGACCCAAACACATGACCAGGGCTCGCGGGGTTGAGATGACCTCCGCGAAATCCTTCCCGCCCGGCAGATGAAGGTGTTGGTCGTTCATCATCAGCGCGAAGCGGACTACCGCTGAGACGACGCGGCCTTAGGTCTGCGACCCGGGCTTGCGGACCGAGTCACCGCGCTAATGAGGTGAGACGAGCGTCGATGACCCGCCGAGTGGGCGGGAAGCCTCGTCAAGCCGGGCTGTTCGCGCCGACCGCGTGCTCAGTCACCGCATCGGTATCGAGGCGCGGCACCTGCCCGGACGCGCCGCCCTCGGCCTGAAGCGCCAGGTCGAAGGCGTGGACCCGATGGTTCGGTGCCCGATTGATCATCAGCCGCATGACATCGGCGCGCGCATAGTGGCCCGCGGGATCGGCGGCCGCCTTGGCCACCGCGATCTCGCCCAGGTCGATCTCGGCGCAGATGACGCCCTCCCAGGTGTCAGGCATGCGTTCGGACAGCGGGTTGCCATGCGGCCCGTAGATGACGGAGTGCCCGCCGCCGACCGTGAACAGCGCATGCTTGGCCGGCGTATCGCAGATCTGCGACACCATCGACGCCGAGGTCACGGCCGATGGGGCCAGCACGAAGCAGCCACCTTCCAGCGCATAGGTCTGCGTCGCCGCGAGGCTGACCTCCGCGCCAAGCGCGTAAGCGTTCTCCTTGTAGAGGCTGAAACCGGGCCAGGCGGCGATGTGCAGCTGCTCGTTCTGGCTGTACATCGCAAACTTCGTGAGCGGCTGCAGATGCTCCCAGCAGGAGAGCGCGCCGATGCGGCCCAGCGGCGTGTCGCTCACCACGAGGTCGCTGCCATCGCCTTCGCCGAAGACGGTGCGCTCCATGTGCGTCGGCTTGAGCTTGCGCCGGCGCGAAACGGTCTCGCCCTGGTCGTCGATGATCCAGTTGCCGACGTACAGGCTCGCGCCCAGCCGCTCGACCACGCCAAGCGACACGAAGATGCCGAACTGCTTCGCGGCTGCGGCGATGCGTCGCGCGCCCTCGCTGTCGTAGCTGAAGGCGTTCTCGAAGAAGCGCCGCACCCATCCCTTGCCAAAGCCCCAGGCCGGCGCGTCGAGCCAGACCCACCAGGGGTAGCCCGGAATCCAGTCCTCCGGAAAGGCCACGATGGCGGCGCCCTTGCCGGCCGCCTCCTCGATGTAGCGCACCGTGAGGTCGATGGCGGCGTCGTGGTCGCAGAAGCCCGGCGCGGCCTGCACGACGGCCGCTAGGAACTTGGGAGGGAAAAGGGGCGACGGCGCGCCGGTGGATGCATTCATGGACGAAGCGCTCCTCGAGGGATGGGTGAATGAGGGAATGGTTGGGGGAAGACTCAGGCGCGCGCGGAGGCACCGACGCTCGCTGGCGGCGGCACCGGCTTGGCCACGGCCTCGCGGGTCAGCCCGAACAGGCCGTCGATGCGCTGGCGCTCGGCCGCGCCGTGAGGCCGCAGCCATGCGAAGCCGGCGTAGATGGCCAGGTTCACGGCCAGCGCGATCACGCCCGAGGTCAGGCCCCAGGCGGCTTCGAGCTGCCGGGCGAAGAAGCTCTCGAGCACGATGACGAGCGCGAAGCCCACGACCATGCCCGCGATCGCCCCTTCCTTGGTGCCGCGCTTCCAGAAGATGCCCAGGAACTGCGGCACCGCGAGCTGGATGACGCCCTGGTAGGCCAGCACCGCGAGCGTGAACAGCGCCGGCAGCTTGAGGCAGGCGACCCAGGCGGCCAGGGCCGTTAGAACCACCATGCCGATCTTCGACACCGTGACCAGCTGCCGCTGGCTCAACGTGGCGTAGTTCCCGACCAGGTCGTTGGCGATCTGCGCGCCCGTCGCCTGGATGCTGCCGTCGGTGTGGCCGATCGATGCCGCCAGCAGCACCACGCCGGCCAGCCCGAGCAGCAGCAGGCCACCCGCTTCCTGGCTCACGATGAACCACACGTCCTCGGGGTGGCTGGCCACGGAGGGAAGCTGCGAGGCGAGCATGCCGAAGATCAGCAGGGGGATGCAGAAGACCAGCGACGCGGGCATCGCGATGGCCGCCGATTTCTTCAGCGCCGCCACGCCGTCGGCGGTGAACAGGCGCACGAAGATGAACGGCAGGCACCAGCCGCCGATGGTGCTCGTGAACAGCAGGCTGAACAGGTAGAGCGGCCCTTCCTTCGAGCCGAAGGACGGCAGCGAGAACATCGCGGGATCGAGCGACTGCAGCCGCACGCCCTTGCTCGTCCACAGCCACACGACCAGGCCGCACAGCATGAGGCTGCCGAAGATGTAGGCCACGATACCCTGGTACATGTCCGAGATGATCACGCCGCGCATGCCCATGCGCACGGTCCAGATCTGGCGGATCGCGACCACCACCACGCCTAGGATCACCGCCTCCGAGAAGGGCAGCGCACCGAGCGACATGAAGTGGAAGAGGCCACCCATCGCCTGCATCGCGAGCACCAGCCACGGGAAGCCCGACACGATACCGATCAGCGCCGCGATGGTGCGGATGTGCCTGGAGCCGTAGCGCAGGGCGAACAGATCGGGTTGTGTCCGCAGGTCGAAGCGCTGGCCCCAGGTCCATACGCGCTGCGACATGGCGTACATCAGCACCACCGTCATCAGGCTGTAGGCCAGCACGTAGAACGAGATCACGCCGGCGCTGACGGCCAGACCCGCGAAGGCGGTGAACATCGCGCCCGGATACCAGGTGTTGAGGAAGGACATCGCCTGGTAGTTGGCCCCGAACGAGCGGCCGCCCACGGCGTAGTCGGTGAAGGACCGGTCCTTGCGGTAGCTGCGGTGCAGCACGTAGATGATGACGAGGAAGAAGGCCAGCTGGAGGCCGAATGTCAGCGCCATGGCTTCACCCCCTTCCCGCTTCGCCGTATTCGGCGACATAGGCGGCCACCACGCTGGCCGCGATCGACACGCTGAGCGCGAGGAAATAGAACAGGGTCGGCGGCAGGCCGAGGACCGGCGCCCGGTGGTCGTTGACGAGCCAGTGCACGGGCGGCAGCAGGAGCAGCAGCGCATTGAGCAGGAACCACCACCGGATCGAGGCGGGTAGCCGTGGAAGTGTCGCGAGGGGCATGGGAGGCTTTCGGGAAGGCCGCGGGCTGCGCGCGGGAAAAGGGCCGGTACGAGGTCTGCGAGGCGGATCCATCGCATCGCGACGGACTCTAGGAGCGCCGTCCTTCGGCGTGCACCGTTCAAATGAACGGGGTCGGTTCGCGAGGGCGGGCAAGCCGCATTGGCAAGGCGGAGACGCAAGGCTAGGATGGCCCGCCACACCATGCGATGGCATATGGCTTGCTTGTTGGAACGCCCCCAGTTGGAACTCCCATGCTGAACAACCTTCAGGAGTGCGGCAATCTGATCCTTCGGATCAACGAGGCGGCCTACGAGACGCGCGAAGAGGACTTCCAGGCGCGCGTGCTGAGCGACATCGATCGCGTGATCGGTTTCGATCGCGCGTGGTGGGGGATCATGTCGCCCCTCGCCGCAGGCGGCTTTCGTCTGCTGAGCTCCTACCGGGCCAACCTGCCCGCGTCCTACGTCGAGACCTGGGACACCTGCACGCCCGACGATCGCCTGGCCAGCAGCGTCAGCGACGCGCCCACCCACACCGTGCGCTTCGACACCCACCAGCTCCACAGCACGCCCGGCCTGTACGAGATCAACGCGGGGGTCGGCAACCGGCATGCGCTGTGCACCGCGATCAAGCTCGCGGAGCGTCCCGGGGACTTCCTGTTCGTCTCGCTGTTCCGCGGCGGCCGCAGCCCCGCGTTCGACACCTCCGAGGCCTGGGCCAAGCAGTTCCTCATGCCGCATGTCTTCATGGGCTGGCGGCACAACCTCGGGCGCAATCAGGAGCGCGCCGATACGCAGCCAAGCGGCGGACTGCTGGCGTCGGCCTTCGTCGACCTGCAGTGGGGCGTGATCGAGAAATCGGCGGGCTTCCAGGACTGCATGACCCGGATCTGGCCCGCATGGGCGCCGCCAGCGCTGCCGCCGGCGCTCGTTTCGGCCTTGCGCCGCGACGGCGCGCGCAGCGTTTTCTCGGACCTGGTCTTCTCGATCGAGGCCGCGGGAGCACTGCAGCGGCTTTCGGTCCGCAGGCTGCGCGCCATCGATCGCCTCACGCCGCGCGAGTCCGACGTGGCGCGCGCGTTCTCCTCGGGCCAGTCGTACAAGGAAGTCGCCCGCGCGCTGCAGCTGTCGCCGGCCACCGTCAGGCACTACCTGCGCGAGATCTACATCAAGCTCGGGCTGACGGACAAGGCGGAACTGGCGAGCCTGTTGAACGCGCCGTGATTCGCCGCCGTCGACGCCCTCAGGCGACGACCGCCTTGCCTATCTCCTCGACCACCTTTTTTCCGTCGCCGACCAGCATCATGGTCATTCCCATGCAGGACAGCTGTCTGCCCAAACCCGAGATCTCCGGGGCAGCTTGGCGCATGTTTGCCGGCAGGGCTGGACAATGCGCGTCGACGCTGGGCATTTCAGCGGTCGCTGGCCCCTCCTACGCCAACTCGCCTCAGGCTGTGATAGCTTTCGTTTTCACCGAATCCCGATCGAAAGCACCGTGGCGCCTGCTTCCATTTCAGCGGCATTTTTGCCACCCGACTCGGCACTCGCCGCGCTGATTGCCCAGCTTGATTGGGCGGCTACGCCCTTGGGCCCGATCGATCAATGGCCTCAGCATCTGTGCTGCGCCGTGGGCATCGTGCTGCATTCGCCGAAGCCCATCGCGCTTCTTTGGGGCGAAGCCGGCATCATGATCTACAACGATGCCTATGCCGTCGTCGCAGGCGGGCGGCATCCAGCTTGCCTGGGTCAACCCTTGCGCGAAGCGTGGCCGGAAGTGTCCGAGTTCAACGATCGCCTCATGAAGACGGTGCTGGCCGGCAAACCTCAATCCTTCGAAGATCACGAGTTCACCTTCTTGCGCAACGGTTCGCCGGAAAGTGTGTGGCTCACGCTCGACTATTCGCCGGTGCCGGATGCCGCCGGAGGGTTCGCTGGAGTGATGGCAACGGTGACCGAAACCACGAGCAAGGTGATGGCAGAGCGCGAGCTGCGCAAGGCCAATCAAACGCTCGAAGCGAGGATCGAGGAGCGCACGCGCGCGCTCGTGGAAGCCGAGGATGCGCTGCGCCAAGCCCAGAAGATGGAGGCGATTGGCCAGCTCACCGGGGGCATCGCACATGATTTCAACAACCTGCTCGGCACCCTGAAGGTCAGCTTCGAGCTCCTCGAACTGCGCATGCGTTCCGGCGACACGCAGCAAGCCCAGCGGTACGTCACCGTCGGCAAGGAAACAGTGGAGCGGGCGGCGTCACTGACCCAGCGTCTTTTGGCCTTCTCTCGCCGCCAGACCTTGGATCCGCGGCGAATTGATCTTCGCCCTCGCCTGAACCAGTTCGAGGAACTTGTTCGTCGCAGCGTCGGGCCATCGATCGCCGTCCAGTTCAATGTTCCGGCGGACCTTTGGCCCGTGCGCGCAGACAGCGCGCAACTCGAGAACGCGCTGCTCAACCTGTGCATCAATGCGCGCGACGCGATGCAGCCCGGTGGGGGAAGCTTGACGGTGACGGGCAACAACTGTTCATTTCCCCACGACGCAAGCACGCCCATCGGGAACGCGCCTGGTGACTACGTGTGCCTCGAGGTGCGCGACACGGGTTGCGGCATGGATGCGCAAACCAAGGCTCATGCCACGGAGCCGTTCTTCACAACCAAACCCTTGGGCCAGGGCACCGGCCTGGGTTTGTCGATGGTGTACGGATTCGCCCGCCAATCGGGTGGCCAAATGCGCATCGAGTCGGAATTGGGTCAAGGCACCACCGTCAGTATCTATATGCCCCGTATCGACGGCGATTCGAACGACACGGAGGCTGCGGTTGGTCAGCGCAACCCAACAAGCGATACGGCGGCATTCTCAGCACCGAGGTCGGCGCGCGTGCTTCTGATCGAGGACGAGGCACCGCTTCGAGCCCTGCTCCAGGAAGAACTTGTCGCCGCGGGCTACGAAGTCACTGCCGCGGCAGACGGCCGGGAAGGCCTTGCGTGCCTGGATGACGGGCCAAACAACGACCTCCAGATCCTGATCACCGATGTCGGACTTCCCGGTGGCATGAATGGACGCCAGGTCGCCGATGTCATGCGCCTGCGCAAACCCGACCTCAAAGTGCTGTTCATCACGGGCTACGCGGCCGGCGCCGCCGTGGGCAATGGTCTTCTGGAGCCTGGGATGGAAGTGATGACCAAGCCTTTCGAGCTGGGCGAATTCAAGCGGCGCATTGCCCGGATGCTCGACACCTGAGCCAACGGTCGGCAGACAGCAATGCCAGCGGCCGTTCATGAACGCGCCTCGATCAAGGCGCTTCCTCATTCAGACGGCGAAACCATTCGCCATACGGTGTGTTCTTGACCAGCTTGCGATTCATATCGGGGGAGCCGTCGGTCCACCACGGCGGGCCGCGCTCGCCCAGCCGACGCTTCGCATGGTCGACAAGGGCGCGCGCGTCCGCGCGCCTCTCGACGGAGGCAGATGCGCGCAGCGCGCGCCGTGCCGCCATCAGTTGGCAAACCCAGAAGTCTTTTTCGTCTTCCGGCAGTCCGGGGTTCGTTGCGCGCCACAGACGTCCACGTATCACCAGATAGCGGCCATCGGGTGTCATAAGGGGGCCGTCGACGGCCTGCGATCGGCTGTTGCTCCCGCTCACTTGCGCTCCTTCTCAAAGAGCAACGAGAGACGAATGGGCCCACCTTGCCCCATCGCTTCGACACGCGCCCCTTTGCGGGTGACGAGCAGTCGCCGGCGAAGGGCGAGTTCCTGGGCCACCTCGCGCACCTGCGGCATCAGGGCCCGCCAGTCCGACGGCGCGCTCGCCAGGGCTCGCGCAACCTCCGAAGGGCAGATGCTGGCTCCAGGCGCACGACGGGCCAGCAGCTCGAAGATTTCCGCTTCGACGGCCTCGTTCGTCACGACCGTCCGTGAGGCAACGCTCATGGCTGCTGGCCTCCCGCGTCAACCAAACCTGCGACTGACAAAGCGCGATCCTTTCAGCCCAAAACGCCAAGGCACATCCATCGCCTTCGAAATGCCGATGCGGACACCGACCACCACATCCTGTGCCACGCTCGGACCCTTCAACTCGAAAGGCGCGCGGTCGAGCTGCAGGCCGTCATGCGAACCGGTGATCCCCAGCGCCTGGGCGACCCGCCCCGGCCCCGCGCACAAGAGCCGCGGCTCGAGAAGCCCTCGGCGTGCCTGCATCGCATCGAGACCGTCCGTCGGCTCCAGCGCGCGAATCAGGACACCGGCGCCGTGGCCCTCCTCCCGGCAGACGAAGTTCAAGCACCAATGCAAGCCGTAGGAGCGGTACACATAAGCGCGGCCTGGCGGACCGAACATCGTGGCGTTGCGCACCGATCGGCCGCCATAGCTGTGCGAGGCCGGGTCCAAGACGTCATAGGCTTCCGTTTCGACGATGCGCCCCCCGACCCCTTCCACCCAAAGCGACGCACCGATCAATGCTCGCGCGAGCTCGGGTGACGAAACGCCAAAGTCGATGGAAGGCGGAGAGCACATGCCGACAGCCTGCTGCCGGTGGCTGCCAAGCGATGTCGCCATCCCCCTGGCGCAGCTGTAGTCGCACGGCGCATCCAAGGCCTAGGTGTGAAGCTTCAATAGGTTGTATCCGGTGTTCATCCGGACTGGGTTTGAGAGACTGGAAGTCGCCAAACACCCAATCCACTCAGGACGCCCAACCGGATGAACACCCATAAGCATGCCCGACTTACCTTTGCCCGCCGAATCGAGATGGTCAAGCAGATGACTTTGGAAGGCTTGGATGCCGTGAGTGCTGCAGCGGCGCACGGTGTCACTGCACCCACGGCCAGGAAGTGGCTCGGGCGGTACTTGGCAGGCGGAGAAGCTGCCTTGGCCGATGCCTCTTCCAAGCCAGCACGCTCGCCCAGGGCCATCGATGCAGGTAAAGCGCTACTCATCGTCGAGCTGCGCAAGCGCCGGATGTTGCAGGCACGCATTGCACGCAGCGTGGGCGTCTCGGCCTCGACTGTTAGCCGTGTGCTGGCGCGAGCAGGCATGTCCAAGCTGAGTGACCTGGAGCCTGCCGAGCCGATCGTGCGCTATGAGCACGAAGCTCCGGGCAGCCTGCTGCATATCGACACCAAGAAGCTTGGGCGCATCGTGCGACCCAGTCATCGCGTGACGGGCAATCGGCGCGACTCGGTCGATGGAGCAGGCTGGGAAACGCTGTTCGTGGCCATCGATGATCACGCCAGGGTGGCCTTCACCGCCATGCATCCAGACGAGAAGCAGGCACAGGCCGTCCTGTTCCTGCGCAACGCCGTGGCCTATTACGCCGGCTTGGGCATTCGCGTACAACGGCTGCTGACGGACAACGGTTCAGCGTTCCGCTCGCGAGAGTTCAGGGCGACTTGCATCGAACTCGGAATCAAGCACAGCTTCACGCGGCCCTACCGGCCGCAGACCAACGGCAAAGCCGAGGGGTTCATCCAGTCCGCGTTGCGTGAGTGGGCCTATGGCTGGGTCTACCAGAACTCAGCCCACCGAACCGATGCCTTGGCGGATTGGCAGCACCACTACAACTGGCATCGCCCGCACAGCGGCATTGGCGGCATCGCGCCTATGTCCAGACTCAACTCGTCAAGAAACAACCTCTTGACGCTTCACACCTAGGCAGATGCCGGAGCAGGCTCACGGCAGCGCATCCAGTGCCTCGGCATTGCACTCTTCGAAAACAAGGTGCACATTGGACTTTTTCTTCGCAAAAGGTGTTGACCGATGGCACTCGCTTTGCTTTCTGAAATTGCAGCGATCAAGCTGCCCCTCACCGTCATCGCGAGAGCGGACGTGCAGAAGGTGTCTCGCCTGGTTTACGCTGGCCTTGTGGAAGCAAGGTTTCGCACGCTCAGCGGGCAGTCGACGGGCTACTGCGATCCGCTCGAAGCGACGGTCACCGCGATCACGCCCGAGGGCTGGCTATCTCTCGGCCGCCGACAGTGAGCCACGCAGTGGCCGCGGCGCGGCCTGTGTCCGTTGCCTTGGGGAGTTCCTGAGAAGCTGCGAGACGCCCTGCGGCCCCGCATCCGGAATGGTGCCTCTTCCTCCGCGCTTCAATCGTTGACGCAGCTGTTCTCGTCCGCGACAAGGCATTCGGGAAGATCTTCCCCGACGGCACCGCCGCGCGTGCGCACCGCCGTGGAGGCCGCCTGTGCCACTGCCAAGTCGCGCGGCAGGAGGACCCAGAGTTGTCCTCGCTCCTTCATGCGCCGAGCCTGCGTCGCAGCTTGCTGGCCATTGCCGAAGAAGTAGTCCGCGCGCACTGCACCGCGAATGGCACCGCCCGTGTCCTGCGCGATCGTCAAACGGCGCATTGGCGCCCCGCTGCCTGGCGCGCGCGTGGACACGAACACGGGATACCCGAGCGGCGTGCTTCGCGGATCCACTGCGATCGAGCGTCCAGGCGATAGCGGCACCCCCAGCGCGCCAACCGGTCCTCCGCCAGGCGCATTGGCCTCCTTGAAAAACACGTAGCTTGGATCCTCGATGCCCGAGCCAGTCACCCGCTGTGCGGCGCGGCGTCCGGGCACCGCAACAGCGCCATTGACCTTGGGCAGGGCGAGTGTGAAGCCACGCGTGCGAACCACGGAGACGTCGGCGCTGCTGGCGGCCGCGGGTTGCACTGCTTCGTCCTCCTCATCGTCATTGTCGAGCTCGAGTTCCAGCGAGGAGCCGCGCACTTTCACGGGGCTGCGAGGTTTGCCGGACGCCGCCTGGGCCAGCGTGGGCCTGAACGGCTGACCGTTCTGCTCCGCGTAAGCGATGCGAATCACCTCGCCCGAGTCCAGACGAATGCGGCCAGAGCCCTGGATCTGCATCTCGTAGAGCGCAGAAGCGTTGTTCACGAAGGCGATGACCTTGGCATTCGGCGCACCCTTGGTTTCGATTTCCTTGCGTGTGTAGTAGGGCAGGAGCCGCTTTCCCTCGACACGAAGACGCACCTTGCGATCCAACGTGTCTCTGGTGATGCGCGAGAGATCGAGCGCGTACAACCCTGCGCGGCCCATGTCACGCGTGCTCAGTCCCGCTTGCACCACAACACTGCGCCCCGTCACACGCGCAGCGACGATCCCATCGCCTTTGGGAAGTTTTCGCGCATCCGCAAACAGCATGTCTTGGGGCTGTGCATACACGGGGTAGATGTTGGGGGCGCCGTAGTGCCGACTGCCGCTGATCTCAGGCTCGAAGTAGCCGGTGACGACGCCGTCAGGGCGCCGATCATCGTCTCGGATCTGATAGGCCGAGAAATCGCGCTCGAAAAAATGGCGGATGGCCAAGTCATCGGCACGATCTACTTTTCGTGCACGATCGCAGACTTGCCGCCACGCCTGTGCTCGCCCCGACAAGACCTTGCAGCTGCCGAGAAACGCCGGCCATGTCTCCGAGAAATCATCCTGCCGCCAGCCCGGCAAGAGCTCGAAGCCCACCGAGGTATAGGTGGCCAACCGAGTGGAAAAAGTACGCGCTCGACCCGCGATCGCACCCGCGCTGCTCAACCCAGGCCCGCCGGCGACGGATGCCTGCGACCCGCTCGATGGCGCTTGCCCTGTTGAGCGCGATGGAGAGGCCGGACGAGGACCCGGCAGCGGCGCTGATGCACGCGGTGTTGACGTTGCCGAGCGCTGCGCCGATGGGTTTGCCGACCACTCAGGCATCGCGCCGGGACCTCCTGCACCGCCCACCGAATGGGAGTCCCCCATCGTGCACGCTACCAGCGTCACTGCGCCCAGGGCACTCAGGGCGACCCAGCGAGCAAGGGTCTTGTCTCCCAGTTGCATGCCGATTCCTCGCGAAGGAGCTTGCTGATGCGCCACGTGACCGACGAAGTGGCGCTGCGAACGGCCAAGCTTAATGCCGGCCAGGTGTTTGCGAATCGGGGCGACTGCCTAGCGCAAACGACGTAGGAACGCCGCACACGCGAGGACAAGGCTCGCCGCCGGGCCTTGCTTGGGCGCTGCAATGCGCAGGCAGCTGGCGCCTTGCTGTGGATGTACCTTCGCTGCCGATCCACTGCGGCGATGAACGATCTGCAGGCGGCTTGTTGAATCAAGCAGACGTCGTCAGCACTTCGATCGTGAGGTGGCCGCATTCGCCATGAAGCTCACCTTGATCCACAGGTCTCGACCTGACGCCTTCGCCGATGATGGATGGGAAGGTTGACGCCCCGCGCTGCAACGCTTCCTGGCTTCTCAAAGGACCATCCGGTCCCACGCCCGATTTGCCCACTCATACTTTCCGCAAGCATAGGAGACGAGCGCGTCCACCGCGGCTTCGCTGCTCATCGGCTGCGCAGCCCGATAGTGACAGCCCGTCGTGACCAGCTGGTGCTCGAGATGAAAACCCCGATCGTCGGCGTAGACCTGCATGTAGGTTCCATCGCGTCGCTCCACGATCGCGAAGGCATCGGGCGCTTCGGCCAGTCGAGGAATCCAGTGGCGCAGATTGTCCTCCGTCGCCTCCTCGCCGACACCAAAGTCGGGGCACTCCAGGAAGGGGCGCTGGTACTCTGCGCCGATATCGAAGACCAGGTGGGCATGCGCGCTCGATGCGTCCTGGTGGTACATCGCGATGAAGAAGCAATCCTTGGCAGCGAGCGGGACATGAACGAGGGAGATTCGTTGCACCTTGCAGCGCCTCGCGAGCACCAACTCAAGACTGGGTTCCGGTCCGAGCGGCAAGCGAAGCTCTTCGCGAAGACGCTGCGCAAGCGAAAGGGCATCGCGCTTGATGCGTTCCCCTGCCGCGAACTCCTCAGTGCCCTCCTGGAGAAGCGCCAGGTATTCGTGGAGTTGCATCAAACGCGAAGGCGTCGGCGCCGCGGAGCGGGAGGCGAACAAGGAGGCGATCTTGCGTGCGAGCATGCTGGCGACAGGATGAGTCAAGACGATCTGCGGCGATAGGATGCCGGCGAGCAAACGGCCTGTCCAGTTCACCGCTGTCTTTCCGCTCGCCTTGAGCGACTTCGCGCCGACCACGCCGCAAGCGGCAGTGCGCTCACACTTGCGCTTGCAAGCAAGTGCGGTCCTTACCTAATGACCCGACGGACATCGTCCTACTTTGGGTCCGCACGTGGGTTCCTAGATTGACAGTCATTGGAGACGCACGGGGCGACTCCATCAATCATCAAGCCCAGGGGACTCACCCATGAAAAAGCATCTTCTCGTTCTCGCCATCGCATCCACCTGCTTCGCCATGAGCGCGGCCAACGCCGCCGAAGGGATGACCAAGGACCAGTACAACGTGGCCAAGGAAAAGATCGAGGCCGACTACAAGGTCGCCAAGGCCAAGTGCGACACGATGAAGGACAACGCCAAGGACGTCTGCGAGAAGGAAGCCAAGGGCACGGAGAACGTGGCGAAGGCGCAGCTGGAGCAGGACTACAAGCCCAGCGCCGCACACGCGAAGAAGGTCGCCGAGGAAAAGGCCAACATGACCTACGACGTTGCCAAGGAAAAGTGCGACGACCAATCGGGCGATGCCAAGAACTCTTGCGTGAGCCAAGCCAAGGCCGACCATGACAAGGCCAAGGCCGACATCAAAGCGATGAAGGGCTAAACCCATCCCGACACGGCAAGACAAGGGGTACGCAATCAGGCGTCCCCCCTGCCTTCCTCTATGCCCCGCCTTGCGCGGGGCATTCTTTTTCTGGCTTCGACAACCGGTTCCCAGGCGCCGATCGCGCCCAACGGAGCGCATGAAAATATGCTAACGGCGCGTGTGGGATAGCACTGCTCAGTCAACACCCGCTGGCGCCGTAGACCGAGCTCTACGCCAGAAGCACCCGACAGGTTTCACGCCTGCTTGGTCCCCAGCTTTGCACGGGAAAGCCCGTAGCGCCTCATCTGACGACTGATCGCTCCGATGTCTTCGGTCTTGGAGAGAGCTCGCAAGTAGCTTCGACCAAAACGTCGTGTTAGCAAACAGAGGCTGGTGCCACCGGACTCGAGTTGATAGCCGGCACGTCACGACGGCCCGTTTGTCGACGTGACGTGTTCCAACGAACAGAATCGATGAGAAGGAGCTTGTGATGCGATTGACCACCAAGGGTCGCTTTGCCGTGACCGCGATGATCGACATCGGGCTGCGTCGACAGCTAGGGCCTGTGAATCTGGCCGCCATCAGCCAGCGACAGCAGATTTCGCTGTCATACCTCGAGCAGCTCTTCGGCAAACTCCGCAAGCACAACCTGGTTGAATCGGTCCGTGGGCCCGGCGGGGGCTACCGTCTTGCTCGCCACAGCGCGGACATCTCGGTTGCCGACATCATTGCGGCCGTCGATGAGAGAGCCGCCCTCGGCAACGATGCGGATGATGCTGACGACCTGAGCGCGCCGGGTGCCTCGTCGTCGTCACTGGCGCGAAGCACCGAAGAACTCTGGGCTTCGCTGAATCAGCGCATGCTTGATTTTCTGCGCACAGTCACTTTGCAAAAGCTGGTCGAAGATCAAGTCGCCAAGGGCGCGCAGCTCGAAGCACCCACCCCGGTCAAGCGTGCGATCACCTCGCCAGCCCCCGTGAAACCCTTGCGCACCCGCGCCCCCAATTCGGTCTTCGCACTGGCCAATGCGATGTCGAAGCACTGATGCTGTCGCTCCAGTACTGCAAGCGCTGATCCAGCTGCAATCCACCATCACAAGCTTCACCTCATGCGCCGCGCGGTCGGCCATGAGAAGCCGTGAACCGGCTGGCCGTGAGCCGAAAGTGCATCCCGTTCACGAGCAAGCACGAGACGAGCTGAACAGGTTGCGCGAAACGCAATTTGATGTGCGCGTGCGCGTGGGCGCCAGCCTTTCAGGGCATCTGTCCCAACACACTCAACGCTCGAACAGGCGCACCGCACACGTCATTCAGGCCACTGGCAGTTGCGACGTTGGCCGGCGCAGCCATGGCGAGTTCTTGCGTCCGCGCCAAGCAACCCAGCCCAGTGGCAGGTCCGCGAGTTGAGCGAGCGTCTGGTCCAACTGCACCAGCTGACCCAGCCCGACGATCATCGCCTCCGACGCATCAGCACCGCTGGCGGGCAGCATCTGCCAAGCACCATCGTCCTCGTCGTGGAACACCTGCAGGATCGGCTCAGTCCCATTCATGATGGACTTCACGGTGAAGCAAGCAACGTTCGGGGCATCTTCGAAAGCCCAGGTATCAGACATTTTTCTTGAGGCAGTTGATGAATCACTGGCACCAGTGAAGTTAGAAGTTCGCTGTCGGACCTCGGCCGAGGTCACGGTACTGAAAGTGGCTGCGCCTGGCCGATGGCGGCTGCTTGTCATCGTAGCGGAGCCGGTGTTTTCAACGCCATATGCCCGGCGTTTCCCGCCCCCAGCATGACCTCATCCTCGAGTGCTGTGACGGATCAGATGATCTGACGGCCAGTTGTCTACCCGGCTTTGCACCACCGGCCGCGAGATGCACACGGCGAGCAGTCCAGGGGCGTCTACGCCGTGTTCCAGTCGGCACCGTACGTGGCGGCCGCATAGGTCTGGACCACCATCGAGCCGAGCAGGCCGTGCATCACGTCACCTTGCGCCGCGCGCCGGCTCACGATCGCGGTCAACAGTCCCTTGGCGGCCAACGCCTGCAGCGCGCGATCCACCCATACCTGACGTTGTGCCTGCGGCAACGCCTCGATCTCTCTACGCATCGTGCGGATCCGCTCGCCGGCGGAATCGACGGGAGGGGTCGGGGTCGCGGATGGTGTGGCAATCGTGACGGCCGTCGTGGCGGCAGCAGCGCCCGACGATGCGACAGCTTCCGCGGCGGCCTGTGCCGGCGGCGACTCGAGATCCGGCTCTTCGTCTACGTCCGCCGGCGCAGGCGCCTCGCGCTCGTTGCGCAGCAACGAGCGAAGATAGGAATAGGCGTTGTCCACGGCGCGCAGCGAGTTGTTGGCCGCACGCCTTTCCAATGCGTCGAGTTGCTCGCGCACCCGATCATCGCCGAACTCTTTGATCAGGCCATCGAGCTTGATCTCTCGAATGCCCAGGGTTTCTGCGCGGAGCACAAGATTGGCGTCCACCGGCTTGTCCGCGCTTGTCGCAAAGGGCGAACGGGCACGACGGCGAACCGCAAACTGCACTTCGTCGACCACCCTGCCCTGGCGATGCTCGATGAGCTCGATCTCCAGGTCGGTCTCCTGGTTGATCTCGGCCACCGCCTCCTTCACGCGCTCGTTCTTGAACTTGCGCCATTCGCGGCGGTCCCCACCAGGCAGATTACTCAGCGCGTCGGTCCACCACCCCACCGGCTTGCGGCTCGTCACGCCGCCGGGATTGTCCCGGTAGCGCACGCAGATCTCGTAAAGCGCGATCGCGGCATAGGTGCTCAAGCGGGCAAGCACGTCGAGCTCGATGCGGGCCCAGCGCGAGGGCTCGCGCAGCGCCGTCATGATGGACGGGGGGAAGGACCAGCTGACCCAGGTCTCGCCGCGACGAACCTCCAGCGCGACTTCCGACAGCATGGAGAAACCGCGCCATTTGACCCCGTCGCCTGGCGCCGTGGATTCCCAGTCGACCTCCAGGCTTCTCATTTCGCCGAGGTAGCGTTTGGCGGCCGTACGATCGGCCCCATCGGACCCGGTGGTGCGCAGCACGGCCGCCAGGGGTGCCTCGAACATGAAGTCCGCCAACGGCATCGAGGCCATGGCGGTCAGGCGAGCCTGCGACACCTGCAGCAGCACCGTGTAAATGCGCCGGGCGGTCAACGTCACCCGTGCGGAGCGCGGGACCATCACGATCATCTCGTGTGGCTTGCGCAGTTCGAGCCCGTCGGTGCCCACGACGCGGGTGGGCGCCGAGGACGAAAGCGGGCTGGAAGCTGTCATCTCGCGATCATATGTCCAAGTCGACCTGGACACCAAGCAGGCCTGCCTACCAATTTTGGCGGTGGCAAGTGTCCGAAGCTTGGTTAAACCGCGGACACTTCGCCTAACGAGGCACTTTTAGCCCGAGTAAAACACGGACACGGGGCGAATTCGAAGACAGCCCAGCGCCTCATGCCCGCGAGTAAATCGCGGACACGAGACCGAGTCCTCCTCCATTTTGGGTCGATTTGCCCCCGGTTAGATCACGGACGCGCGCCAAGAACGCGGCTTGACGGCGGCCAAGTCGTCCTGTGGACAACCCGGCGGGGTGCTGTTAGCCCACGGACGACTTCCGAGCAGGGCACGGACGGATCCGAGTAAAACGCGGACGGATCCGCGTAAAGCACAGACAATTTGCCTCTAAAAATCATCGTAAGTCATTGATTTTAAAGGGAAAATTACGAGTATAAGTCTCTGCTAACTTCTTTAAAGGTATTAATACCTTCTTAAACTCGGGAGAAGTTATCCACAATCAAAGAGAACTTCAGCGAAACCTTCGCTGGTAGATTGCAGATTCTTCGAATTTCGACGAGTGCTGGGCATAATCGCATGACATCAGCACTTTGAGAGTTTCGCTCGTGGATATCAAACAAACCATCAAACGTCAGTCCCTCGAAGATATCGAGGCACAGGCGCAACGCATCGCCGGCATGATGGATCACATCCGCACGGCGATGCTGGCGCCGACCGCCACCAAGCTTGCACCGGCATTGGGTTCTGCGCAACTGGCAGACCTGTGTGGCGTCGACAAATCGAAGATCGCCTATCGCCTCACCCGCGGTGATCTGCCGGCAGGTTCGATCCAGGGGAATCGCCGCGAATGGTCGATGGGCGAAGCCCAGCTGTGGTCGCGCGATTTCCGCAGTGAGCACATGCGCCCCAAGGGTGCCGCCGGCATCACCATCACGGTGGCCAACTTCAAGGGTGGCGTCGCCAAAACCACCTCCGCCGTGACCCTGGCCCAAGGTTTGTCGATGCGGGGTCACAAAGTCCTGCTACTCGATCTGGATCCCCAGGGATCGGCGACCACCCTCTTTGGCGTGCTGCCCGATGCCGAAGTCGACACCGAACACACAGCGATGCCGCTCTTTGCCGGCGACCAGGACGATCTGGCGTACGCGATCCGCACGACCTACTGGCCGAGCATTGACCTGGTCTGCGCGGCGCCCCTGCTCTACGGCGCCGAATTCGTGCTGCCAGCACGGCAAGCCAAGGACCCGGGCTTCGAGTTCTGGCGCGTGCTCGACCGTGGCCTCGACACCCTGCGGGAGGCCTACGATGTGATCGTCATCGACACCCCACCCTCGCTGAGCTACGTCACCATCAACGCACTCATGGCCGCGGATGGTGTGATCATGCCCTTGCCTCCGTCTGCATTGGACTTCGCGAGCTCGGCCCAGTTCTGGGATCTGTTCTCCGACCTATGCAACCAACTGATCCGCAGCCGCGGCAAGAACAAGAGCTTCGAGTTCATCGACGTGCTGCTCTCGCGGGTGGAGGCCTCCGATGCCGCGAGCTCGGTGGTTCGGCAATGGGTGCTCGAGGGCTACGGCGACAAGGTGCTGCCGATCGAGATTCCGAAGACGGCCGTCGCGGCCACGGCGAGCGCCGAGTTCGGGACGGTGTACGACCTTCCGCGTGGATCGGTGAGTTCGAAGACCTTCGCGCGGGCGCGCGATGCGTACGACAGGATGTGCGAGTTGGTGGAGCAACAGATACGGGCAGTCTGGGCACGTCAGCTGTCCGAAAACGCCATGCTGGTGGCAGGAGATTGATATGGGCTTGAGAGACAAAGCTTCCAAGATCGACTTTGCTTCGCTGACTGCCCCTGTTTCGGTGACGCCCGAGACCAAGCAGCCCAAGACGGCGCCTGGCGCCATGATGGCTTTTGCGAACGACGCGCGATCCGACCTTCTGCGCGAGAACGAGATCCTCAAGGAGGCCGCGGACAAGGCCGCGGGCCTCGAGGCGCAGCTGCAGGAAGTCCGCACAGAGCTCGAAGGTTGGGAGGGCGCTCGGGCGACGCGTCACCTGGACCCCAAGCGCATTGGACGTAGCCGGTACGCGAACCGGCATGAGAGCAGTTTTGTGGGTGAGGATTTCGAACGGCTCAAGCGCGAGATCCAGGAGTCGGGCGGCAATGTGCAGCCGATCAAGGTTCGTCCGGCCAGCAAGCCGGGCGGCGAGTTCGACTACGAAGTGGTCTTCGGCCATCGCCGTCTCGAGGCGTGCACGCAGCTCGGTCTTCCCGTGCTGGCCGTCATCGACAACCTCGATGATCGGTCGCTCTTCGTCGAGATGGAGCGCGAGAACCGTGAGCGCCAGGATCTGTCGCCGTGGGAGCAGGGGATGATGTACCGGCGCGCGCTGGACCTGGGTCTCTTCACCTCGAACCGTGCCTTGGCCACGGCGCTGGGCATCGATCACAGCAACGTGGGCAAGTCGCTCGCGTTGGCGCGGCTTCCGGACGAAGTAGTCGCTGCCTTCCGGTCGCCACTTGAGATCCAACTGCGCTGGGCGCCCTTGCTCAATCGCGCGCTCGAGTCGGACGCGGAAGGCGTTCGTGCCCGTGCCGAAAAGCTGTTGACCCAACCGGCGCGACCGGCCGCCAAGGAAGTGCTGGCCAAGCTTCTGGTCGCCGATACCGAACTTCAGGTCGATGCGAAACCCCACACGCTGACGGTCAAGAACAAGAAGGCAGCAACGTTGAGCTTCGATGCGGACGGCCGGGCGAATGTGCGCATCCACGTGCCGCTGTCTGTTGAGCGCCGCGCGTCACTGGAGAAGCTGTTGGCGGAGTTCCTGCATAACGAGTGAGCAGACTGCCGAGCGGCAGTAGTGCAGTGACGAAAGAGGGGTGTGGTTCGGAACCACACCCCTTTTTTCTTGGCCTGTTCGCTGGGCTTGTCGAGCCGAGCCCAAACAATATCTGGATGGAACACGCGCCTGCTCGTTAGATAGGTAATCCGAACGAGGAGAAAGTAGCGCCAGTCTCTGAGGAAGGAGTCGCCCGGGGGCAGGGCGCTGCGCGCAAATCCCACGCCAGGCGTTGTCCGTCCCCGCGGATGCTGCCCGGATCAGCTTTGGTTGGGGCCTTCGCACGAGTCCGTGCCGAGCGGGTCAGAGTGCGAGGCGTCAGTTTGCCGCGGCTTTTCTCTTGCTCCCTTCTTGGGCACGTAAATCGCAGGGGGTGTGGTTCGGAACCACACCCCTTTGCTTGCAACTCTCTCCTCGCGCCGACTGAGTACGAGCGATTGATGTTGGCTCTACCCTCGGAAGGGGCGAAAAAGGATCAAAGAAAAGCCCCTTGTCACCAGCGACGTGGGATGGCCGCTGATCAGCGCCTTTCCTCCGACGCCGCTAGACCGTACCGGCCCCGCGGAAGAGGACCACCGGCTACAGGAGATCCGCTGAGGAGATTCTGGCAATCGCCCTGACCAGCTTTCTCTGACGCGAGCTGAACCTCGAGGATTGGATGGAGGAGGCGGGCGCGAAAGCGAACAGGTGTGGTTTCGAACCACACCCCTTTTTTCAACCCAATGGACCGGCAATATCGACGCGACTTCGTAAAGGCCGCGCAGGTTACACAGAAGCTGGTCGATGCCAACTAAAGTGATCGAGAGCGAGTTGCTCGACTCTCTCCACAAGGGCGCAGCGAAGAAACTCAGCCCATCAGGAAAAGGGCGTGGGACGACCGTATCGTCTTTGCAAACGCGACTCGGAAGCCATCCGGCCGGCGGGCAATCAGAATCAACACGCCTGCGACACCGTCCGGCTGACAAACGCGTCAGCCGACGCAGATCCGACCGGTGCCTCGATCAGGGTGAGTGCCTGAAACGACGACACCGGTGACCCGCGCTATTCCCAAAACCTTGTCAGCCGTCCGAGCTGCCGCAAGGAACATAGAAAGGGGGTGGTCCCGAACCACGCCGCCCCAACCCATTCTCAGGTCGGATGACGATAGAAGCGATTTGCAGTTTCCATGAGGGGGACGCCTCGGAAATCACTTCTCCTTTTGGGAGCGTCCGGAACTATCCGTATGGCTGCTGAAAGTGCCTCGGCCGGGTGTGGTTCGGAACCACACCCCAAACCTAGAAGCATTTCATGGGTGATTTTGGGGCGAGTGGCATCGCAGGGGGAAACATCTCCAAGATCGATCCCCGCCGTGAGGGAGGTTGAGCTATTCATACCGTCTGGGCCGTAACCCGAGAATCCAATTGAAAAGCTCGGCACCGATTTTGAGGAGCCCTGCGAAACCAAACTGTCCGTGCTTTGCTCGCTTCCCAGATGGCTGGGTCGGCGGAGCCGCGCCTGCTGCTCGTGGGCTCGAGAACGCATCGTCGGGCACCTCTGCTTCAGCACGCACCGCAAGCCTTTCTTCACAGCGCAGGCTTGTTGTTGGGGGCCCGCTGGAGCCAGTGGGTTGAGGCTAGGCCTAAGCCCCCGTCCCTCGCGACGGATATCGGCTTCGCCGCCGTACGCCCATCCTGAACCCACCAAGCTAGAGCTGCGGAATGGACAGTGGTGGCACTTTTCGCCAATCCAGCTTGTCGAAAAGCGCTCGGTTTCTTACCCTGGAAGCTCAGGTCGCATCGTGCATCGCCGATCGCAAGTATGAAGGCGAAGGGTCAACCCCAGCACATGCTGTTAAAGCCAACAGCTCCGATCCGAATGGAAGTATGCGCACACTTTATATTGAAACTTCGTCTTAGTGCGATAGGAGATTCGAAAGATTATTGCCGGATCCACTTGGTCCCTGCGCTTTGCCTTATGGCAGTCAGCGAGGCTCCCGACCTGGCCGCAACGACCTGGCCAAAAGCCGGGGAAGCGGACTACGGCGGGTCGCACATTCCCATCGGTAAAGCCAGAAAAGCTGGCGGTACAGCAGTCTAGAGAAGTAGTTCTAAAGGCCTCCAAGGGAGACTCGATGCGGCGTCGACGTGGGATGAGGGCAAAGTGAGCCTCCACTCGTCGGCATCAAAAGTAGGCGCTAAGTCGTTGATTTTTATAAAGATTCAGCAAACCTGCTTTTGCATGAGGGGTTTGTGCACCGAAAAATCACATGGATGATTATTGAGCGCGATGTGCAGCGCGAATGAGGAGAGAAGACACGGCCTAGGCGTTCGGGGCAGTTGTCGAGGCTGGGCGAACACGCCCCTGACAGCGCTCGCGCGCATACGAGTGGAGCGACCGCATGGTCGACATCCGTCGTTCAGGCGACCATGCAGCTGCAAAGAAACCAGACCGTCTGAGACCGCGCCTTCTTTCTCAAGTCAGCCGCCAGTGGCGGGATCGGCTCTGTCCGAGCTCAGCGATCAGCGCCGAGCAGTAGTTGCCGGACAGCCGGCGAACCTTGGCGGCTGGTACACCGGGGACCACCAATCATTTCACCGCTCGCGCCGTCCGACCTTCGCGCAGCGCGCCGTCGAACCCGCGCGAATCTTGTTTCTCGCCATCAGATCCGCCTGTGGGATCGCGACCGCTCGCGCTGGGCACGAAGCTGCCGATCGCCAAATCCGCAAGAGGACGTTCGAGTACAGTCGTTTTGCCCGCCAGCATCAACGAACTGCCATGCCGAAGACATTGCCCCAACCGATCTGCTTTCTATCTGGGGACACGCGTGGGATGACCGCGCGACATTCCTTTCGGGCTCGCTTAACCTTTGCCGACGCAGTGAGCACGTGACCGCCCGTCCGGATGCTCCGGGCCGTCGACGGCCGCGGCTACAGTCGATAGCGGGCCTCGTTGTCGCGGCCTTGATCGGCTGGGGGTGCCTTATGGGCGCGATCGAGGTGATGGAAAGCCTGCGCACCGGGGTACTCAACAACCGCAAAGGACCTGACGTCCTTGCCGCCGAGCAGCCCGTCGTGTACTGGGCCCTGATTGGGTTCTACACGACGGCAACCCTGACTGCCGCCGGCTTGGCGCTGTTGCTGCTGGCCATTGCCGTGCGCGATCTCGTTGGTGCAAGAGACCCTGGCCGATAAATGCACGATGGACGCGCCCGGCAACCTGGGTGCCGGTGGCGACGAGCCCCGTTGTCGGTTGTCCGTGCGGCGCACTTCTCCTGGCCAACCCAAAAATGCCTGCGTGGCGACGTCGAAGGACCGCCTCTGGCAGATTCTGTCTCTTGGTCATTCTTCCCGCAGCCAGGCGGCACGACGGAGTGCCCAGGGACGAGCTATCGCACGGGCTGACGAAAAGACCGATGACGGTGGGCCAAGGACAAGTGTCGTTCCATAGCGGCGGCGTGCGCTGTAAAGACGACGTCCACCCGCGGCCGTCCTGGCTTTGCGGAAAGCCACGCTCCGGGCGCGACGGCACTAGGTTGCCGAATGCCCGAAAGGGCTATGAGCGAGAGGGCGAGGCTTGGGCTTTGACGCGCGCTGGGTTACCGAACACCGTCGCGCCTTGCGGCACGTCACGCGTGACCACGCTCCCGGCTCCGATGACCGCGTCATCGCCTACCGTGATGCCGGGCAACAGAATGGCGCCGCCCCCGATCCACACGTTGCGCCCGATCCGGATAGGGCGCCCGAACTCGAGCCCGGTCTCTCGTTCTGCTGCGGTGCGCGGGTGGTCCGCCGTCAGGATCTGCACGTTCGGCCCGATTTGGGTCTTGTCCCCGATATGGACCTCCACCACATCCAGGATGACACAGCCGAAATTGAGGAACGCGCCCGACCCCAGATGGATGTTGAAGCCGTAGTCGCAATGAAAGGGCGGCCGGATCGTTGAGCCATCGCCCACCGAGCCCAGCCGCTCGGCCAGCAGCACACGTCGATCGGCAGTGGCCATGCCCAGCGCGGCGTTGAAGCGAACCAGCCATTCCCGGGTCGCCGCCAGGTCGCCCTGGAGCTCGGCATCGCCTGCGTCGTAAAGCTCGCCAGCCAGCATCTTCTGCTTCTCGGATCTCATCGAAGGCACTCCATATCGTCAGTGGCGCCTGCCCTGAAAGTCACGGCCGGCCAGTCGTAAGCCTACGCGCCCGAGGTTGCCGCCCGTGTAGGAGCCTCGGTGCAATGACCCAGCCCGCCGCCAGAAGAGACCACTCCCAACTCGACGCCGGGAGGTGCAAAGAACATCCGGAGCGAACAGCCTGTGCCTGAAAGACTCGAAGTTCTGCCCAAGACCCGTCGAGGTAACGCCAGGACAGTCACCGGCGTTCAGTGCAACTCGAAACGCGCTGTGTCGCAAAGCACCAGCACGCACATGCGAGGGTCATGGCCGGTGAGCACTCACCCTCAGCGGGACGCGGGCAAGACCCGCCAGCCTTGACGATCAAGCCGCCGCGGAACGCGGACGTCGATTCGGCATGGCTTCGCGCGAGGCGTACTCCGCCTTGGCCCGGTTGACTGCCTCTTCGGGCAGCAGCTGCAGCTTTCGGCAGCTCGAGCACTGATACAGGCGACGCTGAGAGAACAAGCGCATCCACCCCCGTCGCTCTACGCGTCCCAGGTGATTTGCAGTGCAGTCGCAGGCGGAGAAGAAAGACATGTTCGCAAAGAGAAGAGTTGCGTCCATCGTTGCCGACAAGCGTGACGGATCCCTCGCTTGTCGTGGCCATGGTGAGGCGCATCACACATGGCGCGCTTTTCTTCCCTTGATGCCGGTCGCGAGGCGCAGCACCTGTGATTTGATTGCATTTTGTTTCATTGGGCTTAGCATTGCAACCAAATGATTACATTGTCTCGGCGCGCAGGCTGGGAGTGGAGGGAGAAGTGCGCCTCAGGTGCGTGACCGTTTGGACCGGCCGGCAACGCCCTGCGGTGAGGTTGCTCATGACAGACACCATCTCGCAGGTTTTCGAGTTGACAAGGCAGTTGGACGACCGCGTGCGCGTGTCACGTCCGGTCCGTGCCGTGTTCCGCGTGGCTTCCCGGGAAGAGGTGAACCGGTGGCTCCTCGGGAAAAGCGGCGATGCCATGACCGACCAAGACCTGGTGCTGAAGTACGTTGCTGAAGTCCGCGATCTCTCGCACGACGATGAACCCCGCCTGTCCGTTGAGGACCTCGCGGGCGACGGGCGAGCCGCGGCGATGCTCGCCGCCGTCTTCCTCAGGAACGTAGAAGAGTGAGTACTGACGTCATGAGCCCAAGGGCATAGGCAGGTCAGCGCTAGAAGGGGCGATGCCAACATGAGATTCGGACGCCACTTCGACCCGCAGCGCTGGAGCGCTGTCCGACCATGTCGTTCCGTTGGGCAGAAGGCAGCAACTCTGGACCAAAGGGGGAACGCCAAGGCTCACCCAGTCCAACCGCAGGTTTCGCTGTGTACGTCCAACCGTTGCCTACTTGGTAGAAATCGCGGAGCAGATTCGGCGCAGCCCACTATCGATGGCGACTTGAGCGTGCGAAAAAAAAGAAGACTTTGGCCACCTGCGCAACGAGAGGTTCGTCCGGTGCTTGGATGGTCTGGCCGGCTCCTACACCAATTTCGCACGGCCGAGCCCGTGCCCGCTGACTAGCGGCATTTCGATTTGCTTCTCCAGAATGTCGCGCCCAGCCAGGGAGGCCTACGGTTCGAGCCGCCCAGCCCGCGAGCAGGACTGGGCTAACGGCACGACCTTGCCAGCCATACTCAGGCCCGAGGATAATTTTAAAGTGATATCACGTTAAAATTGTATGGCGGGAAAATTCAAGAAATCGTCCTCTAACGTCGCGATTGCTGCACAGACCTCTTCAAAGCAGTGGGAAGTCTTCTTTCATGAAGAATTCTTGCCGGAGTTCCGTGCGTTCGATCCGGATGTGCGTCTCGAACTGACCGCCGCTGCCAAGGCCATCGAGTTGGCGGGACCGAAGACGGGACGACCCCATGTCGACACGCTCAATGGATCGAAGCATGCCAACATGAAGGAGCTGCGCTTCAAGGCTCACAACGGCTCGGAGATCTGGCGGGCGGCCTTCGCCTTCGATCCGCAGCGAAAAGCGTATGTGCTGGTAGCCGGCGACAAGCAGGGGCAGGACGAGGCGGCGTTCTACAAGGCGCTGATCAACACGGCCGACAAGAGGTTCGACGCCCACCTGAAGAAACTCGCCAAGGACAAGAAGGAATCAACATGAGCACCACGCTGCGAAGCATCATCGAAGAGTTTTCCGTCGAGGATCAGAAGCTCATCCAGAGCAAAGCGACCGTCTTGGCAGAGGAGATGGTTCGTCATGCGGATTCATTGGCGGAGGTCCGCGCTGCGTTGGTCAAGACCCAGGAGGAAGTGGCGCGCGTTCTCAATGTCAGACAAAACGCTGTGGCTCAGCTGGAGAAGCGTTCGGACCTGCTGCTCTCTACATTGCGCAAGTACATAGAAGCAATGGGCGGAGAACTGGCCGTAGCTGTCAGAACTGAAACGGGCACTGTGATCATGCTCGATAGTCTGAGCTCCCTTGCCAAACCGTCGGCGCCGCGTCGTACGCGCGCGTCTGGCGTTGCGCGCAAGCGGCAGACTCGTCCTGCCGGCAAGGCCAAGGTCGAGCGCGGAGGGGCCGCTGTCGCCTGACGACCCTTTCGGGCAAGAATGCATCGATATGCTAGATGCAACCTGGCCAGTGCAGCGTGGGTGGCAGCCGCGGCTCGCGGCCGCTTCCTGAGCGAAGCCTGCGGCTAAGGACGAAGGCCGTTAGCTTGAATCCTGTGCAACAAGTGTCTCAATCAAGAGAGACGCATCGGCTCAATGGGATCACGCGCCGTTGGCGCGTCGGATCACCACACGACCGATGCCCTCGTAAACCGTCGCACCGTCCTTGAGCGACGTGACAGACCAACGCGCACCAGGCGTCACCTTGTAGTCGCCCGGCGCCATCGGCAGTTCGCGCGTGTCTTGCACCTTTTCGCTGTACCAGACGGGTGTGACCAGCACGGAGGTCTCAGACAGGAAAAAATCAGCTTGGCTCATCCGGCAATTGTCGAGGTGGGGGGAGAAGACCGGGCATGTCGTACATGACCGCCCGGATGTGATCGCCAGCGTTGCGGTCCCAGTCACCATAGTGTTGGCCGATTTCGGCACACATGCCGACCACGAGCTCGGCAAATTCAAGGAGGGTAGGGCGCAGCGGCTCGTCCGGCGCCAGCTCGCCGGCCCGTCTGGCCATGGCCGCGTACTCGGCCTGGATGTCCACTTCAAACCGGCCGGACTTCGAAGAACGCCTCGTCGGTGTCCCCGAGATCTCGGAAGCCTGCGGTTCGCGCAGCGTCATAGGCCTTGGCCCAGCGCTGCGCCAGCGCCAGCTCGTCCTTCGTGAGGTCCGCGCCGCTGGACTCATAGGCGTTTTGGTAGGCACGCAGCGCCGGCACCACATCCTCGCCGAGCTGGCGCTCGAGCTCACGCGTGAAGCGCTGCTCGGATATACGCACGACATCGGCCGTGGCGTGCGGGTAGTCCAGGAGCTTGGCAATGAAGGCAACGCGGTGCGGCTGCAGCAGGATGTCGAAATTCAGCGGCGCGTCGACTGCCGCCTCGACCTCAAAAAGTTCAGTGTTGTTCATGGCGCATCCAGTCAAGGCTTTGTGCCTTCTGTGTGGTCCGGTTGTCGATGAAGAAGGTTGAGGTCAACACGGCAGTCCGCGGGAGGAATGAGGCCCTCACTGCGATCGCGAAGCAACGACGCCCGCCCGCTCGCGCCGCGCCGCGCGCCAGCGGCAAACGACGGATCGCTCGCGTTGAGAGGAACACCCGCCAAGCGGTGGCGAGTGCGGACTCCTTGGAACGACGCAACCCTTCAGGCCAGGCGTCGGGTTCGGAGACACGGAGAAGGCGCCAACCTGTCCATCAAAAGGGCAGCGCACAGAAGGTCGCCCGAATGTGATCGCCAGCGCTGCCGTCTCGCGGATGGCGGTACTGCTCCGCGGAGGCTGCGCACAACTCCGCCACGCCGTGGGCGAATTCCTTGAGATCTTCCGGAAGCGGCTGGCCGTGGTCGATCAGGCCGATATTGCCCGCCAGGGTTCGGAATTTCTGCTCCGCTTGAACTTCGAAGCGATCCGCGCCCGTGTCGAAGCCGAAGCGCTGACGCGCACACTCCTCGGGAGGCCGATGGCTCAGGAAGGGATACACCGCATGGGCTTCCAGCGTCAGGTATTCGATGTCGACGCGGCCCTGATGCAGGCGCTGGTACTCGTCGCTGAAGCGCCGGGTCCAGTCGCGCTTGGCGTCACGTCGCGTCGCAAGGCGGATGAACTCCTCATTGGAAACGGGGCCGTCGGGCGCCGACTCGGCGCCGGGCAGGGGCGGGGGGATGTCCATGGATAATCTCCAATAACTGTATAAAAATACAGTATCAACCCGCCACAACCTGACCGTCAATGGGTCTCCGAGCGCAGAATTCAGCCGAGCCATGTGCACCCGCTACATCACCCCCGAAGACCGCGAGATCGAAGCTGCCTGGTACATCGGCGCGCGCAGCGCTGAGCGCTGGATGCGCAGCATGCGGCCGCTTGCCACCGGCGTCTTCATCCGCCGTGATCGCGAGCGGACCGAGTACGCGCGTGAGTTGGTGGCAGGGCAGTGGGGGCTGATCCCAGCGCATTCGCCGAGCCATATCCCCCAAAACAAGCCGCGCAGGGGCGAGACAAAGTCAAAACGGCTGTCGACCTACAACGCCCGATTCGACGGAATCGAGAAGAAGCCGACCTTCAAGGATGCATGGGCCCACAGCCGGCGGTGCGTGATCCTGGCCGATAGCTTCGATGAACCTTGCTGGGAAACTGGCGCCAACGTGTGGTGGCGCTTCAAGCGCACGGATGGCCGCCCTTGGGCGCTCGCGGGCTTGTGGAGCCCATGGCTGGACCGCGAGACCGGTGAGTTGTGGGAGAGCTTCACCATGATCACGATCAATGCCAACCTGCACCCGATCATGGCCAGGATGCACAAGCCAGAGGTCGACAAGGCGACGAAGAGGCCACTTGAGGTGCAAGACAAGCGCTCGGTCGTCGCCATCGAGGAGCACGACATCGACCGCTGGCTCACCTGCTCACCGCAGGAGGCCCGAGAGATGGTCGAACTCATCCCCGTACATCTCATCGACGCGGCACCGGCGCCGACCGAGCCCGAGGCGGCCGAGGCAGGTCAACAGCGAGAAGTCGAATTCTCGGAAGAAGGCTGAGCTTCCACCGCGGCCCATGGCGGAAACCGACGAGCCGAGGGCCGTGCCACTGTCCAGTGGATGGCATTCGAGACACGGAGTCCAGCGGGCACTCGGTGCGACCGCAGAGTGCCAGGCAAAGCAACACATCGGTGCTGACTCCTGCGCTACTTGGCCTCAGCAGTAGTGAGAGCGCCGACGGCTGTGATCGCGTTGCCTGACTCGTTCGCCATACCTGGCTCGACATCACGCCATTGTTTCGGGCTTGTAGAGCGAACTTCCTCCCTTGAGGATGTAGGGCAGGAAACAGCGGCGTGTGTACGTGCGCGGAACGTACGAGTCGCTCAAAACATTTCCGAGCCTCTGGATGTCATGCACGAATGGCCGTGCTCAGCATGGTGAAAGGTGCTGCACGAGTTGGTGAACCTTCGCTGGTTTCAGGCATGACGCGGCGTACAACGTGATGAGTCTGTGAGTACGAACGGCGTTAGCGCATTTACATACCGAGTGTTCCCCATGTGAACTGGCTTAGGCATCGTTTGCTCGACCCGGCTGATCCTGCGCGTTTGTTGCTCGGGCTCGTGCAGTCCCCGCGTGGTCGAGCCCTGAGAAAAGCATGGCGTGATACGCCTGCTTCGCGCGGTCCGCCGTGGCGAGAGCTTTTCTGCCACGTCGATATCGGCTTTTCTGCCTACTTCCTCATCGTCAGCCGCACAAAGGTATTCATCGTGCGCAGCGCAACTCTTCGACGCGTGGCCCGCGCTTAAGCATTGGCGGAAAGGGTGGAAGTTTTGTCGCTGTGTTGCGAGAACGCCCTTTCTAGACTGCGCTCGAGTAAACCGAGAAAGCAACGGGCTCACTGCAGCACGTCCCAAAAAGCCCGGCATCACATTCGATTAAGGGAACCGATCCATGCGAAAGAAAAGGAATGCGCCGTTTCTTGAGCGACGCCCAGGCGGCAGCCTTCGGCTCTACAAGCCTCGAGGGAATGAGGACGTCGCCTCACCTTTCGAATTTTTCCTGAACATGGAAATGGCGCTGGTCCGCGCCAACAACCTACAGGCCAAGTTCGACGTGATCGCGCGGTACGCGCGACGGCTTGGTTTCGAACGTTGCGCCTACGGCATCAGAATTTTTGACTCGTTCACGCGCCCTAAGACGCGCATGATCAACAACTACAGCGCGGCTTGGCAGCAGCGCTACCAGGAAGCGGGCTACCTTGCTATCGATCCAAGCGTGGCGCACGGCTTGCGATCCCATGCATCGCTAGTCTGGAGCACCGAACTCTTCAAGAGCGCCCCTTGGTTCTGGGACGAGGCACGCGGAAGCGGCTTGCGCTACGGATGGGCTCAATCGTTCTTCGATCCAGATGGATCCGTGGGCATGCTGACAGTCGCTCGCTCCCACGAAAAGCTAACGTCCTCGGAGCTTGCAATCCTCAGCTACCAACTTCACTTGCTCGCCGATGCCGCGCATCGGTACTTGTCGGCTCAGGTTCGCAGGGACGAGCCTGACGACTTTCCCCTCCTGTCCGACCGAGAGCTCGAGGTATTGCGCTGGACAGCGGATGGCAAGACATCCGAAGAAGCTGGCATCTTGCTCGAGGTCTCTCCAAACACGATCAAGTTTCACATGAAAAAAGTGATCGAGAAACTGTCCGTAGCCAACAAGGTAGCCGCTATTGCACGCGTTGTGAGCCGCGGCCTGCTGATGTAACTACTCAGGACCCAGAATAGATACTGCCTCGGAATTGCTGTGACCCTGTACCCGAATCAGTACCGCCCTGAAGTAGAAACTTCCGGCTCCTCTGACATCGCCGTTGCTACCTGCAGGCAGCAACGGCGGGCGAAATCGGCAGGTGTCGCCCACCCCAGCGCAGAGTGGGGGCGACTCTCGTTGTAGTCCTGGCGCCAAGCCCCGATCTTGGCCTGCGCGTCGGCCAATGACAAGAACCAGTGCGCGTTCAGGCACTCCTGGCGCAGTCGGCCATTGAAGCTCTCCACGGCGGCGTTGTCGGTGGGCTTGCCTGGCCGGCCGAAGTCGAGTTCCACACCGCGCTCATAGGCCCATTTGTCCATCACCTTGGAGATGAACTCGCTGCCGTTGTCAGTTTTGATCGTGCACGGCAGGCCGCGCTGCGCAGTGATGCCATTGAGCGTGCGCACGACGTCTTCTCCCTTGAGGCCCTGCCCGACCTCGATGGCCAGGCACTCGCGCGTGAACAGATCCACCACCGTCAACATGCGCAGCTTGCGCCCGTCGAACAGCGCGTCGGCCACGAAATCCATGCTCCAGATCTCGTTGATGGCGTGAGCCAATTGCTTGGGCTGGCGCAGCTTGGCGGCCTTGTTGCGCCGCGGGCGCTTCAGCCGCAGCGACAGCCCTTCTTCCCTGTACAAGCGATAGATCCGCTTGACGTTGTCGGTATGGCCTTCGCGGCGCAGCAGAACGTGCACCCGGCGGTCGCCGTAGTGCACTCGCGTGTCGGTGATCTCCTTGATGCGCATCTTCAGCGCCGACTCGTCCTTCTTGACAGGCTTGTACAGGTAGGTCGGGGCCGACATCTTCACCACGCGCAGGGCATTGCGCTGGCTGCATCCAAAACGCTGCATCAATTCGGGCACCAACGCCCGGCGCTGCGAAGGCCTCAGAGCTTTTTTGCGACCACCGCCTGCAGCATCGCCTTGTCCAGGCTCAGGTCGGCCACGATCTGCTTGAGCTTGCGGTTCTCTTCTTCAAGTTGGCGCAGCCGACGCAGCTCCGATGGCCCCACGCCTGCATACTTCTTGCGCCACACATAGAAGGTCGCATCGCTTATGCCCATCCTGCGGCACACCTCCTCGACGCTGGTGCCCAGTTCCGCCTGCTTGAGCGCAAAGGCAATCTGATCCTCAGTGAACTTGCTCTTCTTCACGACATGCTCCTGACCCGATTCGGGCCTTCATCATGCCGGTCGTTCTGTTACTGAACGGTACGGAAACCTGGGACAGGGTCACTGTTGGTAGCTCCCCTGCGCCGGTACGGGCTCACCAAGAAGGAAACCAACAGCGCTAGCCAACGACTGAGGAGTGCAGTTCGCTGATTTCACCCGACGCCCTCGGGCACCGAGGGTTTCGGTCCAGAGCGTCAAGCCGGGCACAGGCCCGGCTTTCTTCATCCGCTTGGGGCGGTATCCCTGAACCCGAGCAGGGGTCCTGGCGGGACGTCGGGACGGTAAGCTTCGGGGGTGGGCACACAAGCTCTTCGCCCGCACCGTTTCAAGCTCCGAATCCCTCAATGAACCATCAAGCGCTGTCGTCCTTCATCTGGTCCGTCGCCGACCTCCTCCGCGGCGACTACAAGCAAAGCGAATACGGCCGCGTAATCCTCCCCTTCACCGTGCTGCGCCGCCTGGACTGCGTGTTGGAAGTCACCAAGCCTGCCGTCCTCAAGCAGTTCGAAGCCAAGAAGCAGGCCGGACTGAACCCCGACCCGTTCCTGCGCCGCGCTGCCGGGAACCTGAGCTTCTACAACACTTCCCCGCTGGACCTGGTCAAGTTGCTGGGTGACCAGGACAACATTCGCCGTCACCTGTACGACTACATCCAGGCCTTCTCGCCGGAGGCGCGCGATATCTTCGAGCGCTTCGATTTCTTCACGCAGGTCGAACGCCTCGCCAAGGCCAACCTCCTGTACTTGGTCACCGAGAAGTTCGCCAATATCGACCTGCACCCCGCGGCCGTGAACAACGAGCAGATGGGCCTGGTTTTCGAGGAGCTTATTCGCAAGTTTGCCGAAATCTCCAACGAGACGGCGGGCGAGCACTTCACGCCGCGCGAGGTCATCCGCTTAATGGTGAACCTGCTGTTTATCGAGGACGACGATGTGCTCACTCCCGGCACCGCCGTGGTCCGCACCATCTACGACCCGACGGCGGGCACCGGCGGCATGCTCTCGATAGCCGGCGAGCACCTCTTGGAGCACAACCCACAGGCACGGCTGACCATGTACGGGCAGGAGCTCAACGACGAGTCCTACGCCATCTGCAAGGCCGACATGCTTATCAAGGGTCAGGACGTGGCCAACATCGTGGCCGGCAACACGCTCAGCGACGATGGCCATGGCAACCGCAAGTTCGACTACATGCTCTCCAACCCGCCTTTCGGCGTCGAGTGGAAGAAGGTCGAGAAGGCCGTTCGCCAAGAGCATGAGACTAAGGGCTTCGACGGCCGCTTCGGGCCTGGCCTGCCGCGCGTCAGCGACGGCTCCATGCTGTTCCTGATGCACCTGCTCTCGAAGATGTCGCCGGTCGTCAATGGCGAGGGCGGCAGCCGCTTCGGCATCGTGCTCAACGGCTCACCACTGTTTACCGGGGGCGCCGGCAGCGGTGAGAGCGAAATCCGTCGCTACGTGTTGGAGAACGACCTGGTGGAAGCCATCGTCGGCCTGCCAACCGACATGTTCTACAACACCGGCATCGCCACTTACGTCTGGATTCTGTCCAACAAGAAGCCCGCCGACCGCAAGGGTAAGGTACAGCTCATCGACGCCAGCGGCTTCTGGCAGAAGATGCGCAAGAGCCTCGGGTCAAAGCGCAAGGAAATGAGCGAAGCGCACATCGCCACCGTCACGCGCCTGTTCGGCGACTTCACCGAGGCCGAGCAGGTCACCGTCTTCGACGCCGCCGGTCAGGCGCAGGGCGAACCGCAGTTCATCACCGGTACCGACAGGGCGCCTGCCGTCCCTGAGGGCGGCAAGCTCAAGCGCGTACCCATTTCGCGCATCTTCAGTAACGAAGACTTCGGCTACACCACCATCACCGTCGAGCGCCCGCTAAAGGACGAGGCGGGCAAGGCGGTGCTCGGTGTGAAGGGCAAGCAGAAAGGCAAGCCCCAGCCCGACAGCGCGCTGCGCGATACAGAGAACGTGCCGTTGGCCGAGGACATTCAGGCCTACTTCCAGCGCGAGGTACTGCCCCACGCACCAGATGCCTGGATTGACGAGGAGAAGAGCAAGGTCGGCTACGAAATCCCCTTCAATCGCCACTTCTACGTCTTCGAGCCGCCACGCAGCCTGCACGCCATCGACGAGGAGCTGAAGGCCGTCTCGGCCAACATCATGAAGATGCTGGAGGAGTTGGCGGAATGAGCTTGCCGAGATATGGACAGTACAAAAACAGCGGGCTGCCGTGGGTAGGGTCGATACCGCTGCATTGGGACGTCTACCCGTTGAAGCGGGAACTGACGTTCCTGACGAGTGGGTCTCGCGGATGGGCTGAACACTACTCTGACGATGGCGCGCTGTTTATTCGCATCGGCAACCTGACCCGCGACAGCATCAAGCTCGACCTTTCTGATATTCAACGGGTCGAGATTCCCAGCGGGGCTGAGGGCGAGCGGACGAAGGTGCAGCCGGGCGACGTCCTTTTTTCCATCACCGCATATTTGGGTTCAGTCGCTGTGGTGCCGGATTGCCTGGAAAGAGCGTTTGTTAGCCAACACGTTGCGCTAGCCAGGCTCAGGGCTGGAAAGGTCTTGCCTTCTTGGGTTGCCTACGTCGCAGCATCTGAACTGGGAAAGACTTATCTGGAGACACGGGGCTACGGTGGAACCAAAGTTCAATTGAGCCTGGACGACGTCGCCGGCCTCCTCCTGCCGGTTCCAACAACTGCCGAACAATCCGCCATCGTCGCCTTCCTCGACGGCGAAACCTCCAAAATCGACGCGCTGATTGCGGAGCAGGTAAAGCTCATCGCCCTACTAGCCGAGAAGCGCCAGGCCACCATTTCCCGCGCCGTCACCAAAGGCCTCAACCCCAGCGCCCCGATGAAGGATTCCGGGGTGGCATGGATGCGCGAGGTGCCGGCGCACTGGGACGTCGTGCCGCTCAAGTACCTGGTTGAGCTACGGAGCGGGGGCACGCCTAGCAAGGACAGGCTAGATTATTGGGATGGGGATATTCCGTGGGCGTCGGCGAAGGACCTGAAGGTCGAAAAGCTGGGAGGCACTATCGACCGCATCACGCAACAGGCGGTTGAAGACGGCGCTGCAAGCCTAGTACGCGCCGGTGCTGTTCTCGTAGTCGTCAGAGGGATGATTCTGGCCCGCATGTTCCCCGTGGTTGAGACACTTGTGCCGATGACAATCAACCAAGACCTGAAGGCAGTCTTGCCACGAAACGGCCTAAATGCGTCGTTTCTTGCGTGGCTGCTCAGGGGCAGTGCAGACGAGTCACTGCAGCGGCTAGACGAAGCAGGTCACGGGACAAAAGCGCTGCGCATGGATGCGTGGACGTCTATGCAGTTGCCGATTCCGCCACTCGAAGAACAGGTTCAGTTGATCGAGTTCATCTCTCGGGAGACCGCAAAGCTGGATGCGCTGCGGACCGAGTCCGAGCAGGCGATCGGTCTGCTTAATGAACGTCGCCGCGCCCTCATCGCCTCCGCCGTCACCGGTCAAATCGACGTCCGCAACGTCTGAAGAACAGCAACAAGAAGGAACCATGACCCACACGCTCACCGCCAAGGAACAATCGCTCGCCAAAATCTTCAGCGACGACTACGTCTTCACGATTCCCGGTTATCAGCGTCCCTATGCCTGGGGCCGCGACCAGGCGCAGGAGCTGCTGGACGACCTGCTGGGAGCACTTGCCTCTGCCCCCGCGCAGCTCAGCGACGCTGCACCGTACTTCCTCGGCAGCATCGTGCTCATCAAGGCCGAGGCCTTGCCCGAAGCGACGGTCGTGGACGGCCAGCAGCGCCTGACGACGCTGACGCTGCTGCTGTCGGCCATTCGTGCCACTGTCGGCGACGACGAATTGCAGAAGGACATCACCGGCTGCATCTACGAGAAAGGCAGCCTCGTCAAAGGTACGCAGGCCCGCTATCGCCTCTTGCTTCGCGAGCGCGACCGTGACTTCTTCCGCCAGTACGTGCAGCACGAGAATGGCCTACAGGCTTTGGCCCAGCTCAACACGGTGCTGCCTGACGCGCAAGCGCGCCTGCGCGCCAACGCCCAAGTATTCATGGATGGGCTCGCCAAGCTGCAGCAGCCCGAGCTGACACGGCTGGTGCAGTTCGTCATCACCCGCTGCTATCTTGTGACAGTGGCGACGCCAGACCTGGATTCTGCCTACCGCATCTTCGGCGTCCTCAACAGCCGTGGCTTGGACCTAAGCGCAACGGACATCCTCAAGGCCGAAATCATTGGCGGCATCGAGCCTACGCTGCGTGACGCTTACACGAAGAAATGGGAAGACGAAGAGGAAGACCTCGGCAGGGACGAGTTCGGCGACCTGTTCAGCCACATCCGCATGGTCTACCGCAAGGCCAAGCCACAGGGTACGCTGCTTAAGGAATTCAAGGAGCATGTGGTGCCGGCGCGGCAACCCCGCAGCTTTGTGGATGAAGTGCTGCTGCCGATGGCACAGGCGTTCTGCGAATTGCGCGATGCGGACTACGCCAGCACGCACCACGCCGAACTGGTGAACGAGCACCTTCGCTGGCTGAACCGGCTGGAATTCAAGGACTGGGTCCCACCGGCCCTGACCTTCTTCGTGCGGTATCGGCAGCAACCCGAGGCTGTATTGGACTTCTTTCGAGACCTGGAGCGGCTCGGCTATTCGATGTTGGCCCGCAGGGCCGGCGTCAACGAACGCATCGAGCGCTTCTCCGCGTTGACTGGGGCTGTCGAAGCAGGCAGCGACCTGTCTGCCGCTTCGTCGCCGCTGCAACTCTCCCCAGAAGAGCAGTACCAGACCTATGCGGCTCTGAGCGGCCCGCTATACGAAACGCATTCGCCCCGCGCGCTCGCATTGCTGCTGTTGCGCCTGGACCATTTGATGTCCGACGGCAGTGCTAGTTATCAGCATGAGGTGGTGTCGGTCGAGCATGTCATGCCCCAGCAGCCGGCCCCTAATAGCCAGTGGGCGAACTGGGTACCCGACAAGGCAGTGCATCAACTGTGGGTGCATCGGCTAGGCAATCTGGCCCTGCTGAGCCGCAAGAAGAACAGCTCGGCGAGCAACCGCGATTTCGACTGGAAGAAATCGGCCTACTTTACGAAGGGCGGTAGCACGGCTTTCGCGCTGACCACTCAGGTGCTGCAGTTCGCCGACTGGACAGCAGAAGTGATGCAACGGCGCCAAGACGCAATGCTGGCCAAGTTGGAGGAGCATTGGCGTCTGCAAGACCGCCAGAGCAAAACTGCACTCGCCGAGGCCCTGCTCGCCGAACTAGAAGGTGCGGGTGACGCTGCACTGTTCGAGCTTGAGAGCTCTCGTCACGGCCTTGCTGCCGCAGCCCAGGAGGACGGCAAAGTGTTCACCGTGCTCGCGGGGTCGCAGGCCAAGCTCGACTGGTCCGGTCAACCGCATTCCTATCAGCAGTTGCGTGACGACCTGCGCAATGCCGGTGCGCTGAAACCATCCGAGGATGGGACGCATCTGGTGTTCGCTGCTGACACGCCGTTCAAGAGTCCGAGTGCTGCCTCGGCGACTGTGTTGGGGCGCACTGACAACGGCCGCAACACCTGGCGGCTCAAGGGTAGCACCATTACCTACGCGGCTTGGCAAGACAACCTGCCTGGTACTCGGCCGGCGACAGGCCGCTCGGAGGTCTGAGCATGTCGCTGCATCGCGAAATCCATTTCGAGCAGGAAATTTGCGCCCACCTCGCTGCCAACGGCTGGCTATATGCCCAAGGCGACGCCGCGCGGTTCGACCGCGCGAGTGGTCTGTTCCTGCCCGACTTACTGGCCTGGGTGGAAGCGACGCAGTCCGACAGCTGGCAGCGCCTTTCCGAGACCCATGGCTCCGCCCTACCCCAGCAGCTGGCCGAGCGCGTGCGCAAGAACATGAACGAACGCGGCACGCTGGACGTGCTGCGCCGAGGCGTGGAGATGTTGGGACTCAAGGAGCCGCTGGAGCTAGCCCAGTTCAAGCCCGCTCTGGCCATCAATCCGGCAATCCAGGCCAAGTACGCCGCCAACCGGCTGCGCGTGGTCCGGCAGGTCTGCCACTCGCCCAACAACCCCAAGGACGAGCTAGACCTGGTCCTGTTCCTCAACGGCATCGCCGTGGCCACGGTGGAGCTTAAAAGCGACTTCACGCAAAGCGTGCAGGACGCTGTGGACCAGTACCGCTTCGACCGCCACCCGCAGCCCAAGGGCGGAATGCTGGAGCCGCTACTGGGCTTCCCGGGTGGCGCGCTGGTGCACTTCGCGGTGAGTCAGAGCGAGGTGATGATGACCACGCGGCTGGCGGGACCGGCGACGACCTTCTTGCCGTTCAACCGCGGCAACGACGGCGGCGCCGGCAATGAGCCAAACCCGGATGGCTTCGCCACGGCCTACCTATGGGAAGAGGTCTGGGCACGCGAAAGCTGGCTAGACATCCTGCACCGCTACCTCATCTGCAAGCGCAACGATAAGAAGCAGCCGCAGGACATCATCTTTCCGCGTTACCACCAGCTCGACGCGACGCGCGCCCTGGTGGCCGATGTGCTCGAGAAGGGCCCGGGCGAGCGCTACCTGATTCAGCATTCGGCTGGCTCGGGGAAGACGAACTCGATTGCCTGGACGGCGCACTTCCTCGCCGACCTGCACGATGCGCAGCACCAAAAGCTCTTCGACAGCGTGCTGGTAGTCAGCGACCGCACCGTACTCGACGCGCAGTTGCAGGAGGCCATCTTCGACTTCGAGCGCACCACCGGCGTGGTCGCCAGCATCACCAACGAGCACGGCAGCAAGAGTGCTCAACTCGGCCAAGCACTGAAGGACGGCAAGAAAATTATCGTCTGTACCATCCAGACCTTCCCGTTCGCGTTGCAAGCCGTGCAGGAACTGGCGGCGACCGAGGGCAAGCGCTTCGCGGTGATTGCCGACGAAGCGCACAGCTCGCAGACCGGCGATGCAGCAGCCAAGCTCAAACAGCTCTTGTCGGCACAGGAGTGGGCCGAGTTGCAGGACGGCGGCGAGGTGGACACCGAGGCGCTGCTGGCCGCGCAGATGGAAGCACGCGCAGGGGTGAAGGGCCTCACCTACGTGGCCTTCACCGCCACGCCCAAGGCCAAGACGCTGGAACTGTTCGGCCGCAAGGGGCCGGATGGACTGCCGCAGGCCTTCCACGTCTACTCGATGCGCCAGGCCATCGAGGAGAGCTTCATCCTTGACGTGCTGAAGAACTACACCAGCTACAAGCTCGCCTTCAGGCTGGCCCACGACGGGCAGGAATGGGACGACAAGCAGGTCGAACGCAACACGGCGATGAAGGGCCTGATGCAGTGGGTGCGCCTGCATCCCTACAACATCGCGAGCAAGGTTCAAATCGTCGTGGAGCACTACCGCGAGAATGTTCAGCCGCTGCTGGAGGGCAGAGCAAAGGCCATGGTGGTCGTCGGCAGCCGCAAGGAGGCCGTGCGCTGGCAGAAGGCCATCCGCGCCTATATCGCACGGCAGAACTATCCGCTGGGCGTGCTGGTCGCCTTCTCGGGCGAGGTGAACGACACGGAGAGCTTCCCCGATGCCGTCACCGAGACCAGCGACGTCCTGAATCCGGGGCTGCGTGGCCGCGACATCCGCGAGGTGTTCAAGGGGCCCGACTACCACCTACTCCTCGTGGCCAACAAGTTCCAGACCGGCTTCGACCAACCGCTGCTGTGCGGCATGTACGTGGACAAGATGCTGGGCGGCATCCAGGCGGTGCAGACGCTCTCGCGCCTGAACCGTGCCCACCCAGGCAAGGACACGACATATGTACTGGACTTCGTCAACGAACCGGCCGAGGTACTCAAGGCCTTCAAGACCTACTACGAGACCGCCGAACTGGAAGCCGTGACCGACCCGCATCAGGTTTACGACCTGCGCGCAAAACTGGACGCCAGCGGCTACTACGACGAGTACGAGGTGGACCGCGTGGCCAAAGTCGACTTGGACCCGAAGGGCACGCAGAGGCAGCTCGATGTCGCCATCGCGCCGGTGGCCGACCGGCTGCTCAAGCGCTACAAGGCCGCGCAGCAGGATATGGCTGCGGCCGAGGAAAAGCACGATGACAAAGCCGCCCAAGCGGCCAAGGACCAACTGGACGCGTTGCTGCTGTTCAAGAACGACATGGGCGCCTATGTGCGCCTCTACGCATTCCTGAGCCAAATCTTTGATTACGGGAACACCGACATCGAAAAGCGGTTCCTGTTCTACAAGCGCCTCATCCCGCTACTGGACTTCGGCCGCGAGCGCGACACGGTAGACCTGTCAAAGGTGGTGCTGACCCATCACACGCTGAAGAGCCGGGGCAAGCAGCCCATGGGATTGAACGCCGACGGCAGCTACAAGCTCCCGCCGATGGATGCAGTGGGCAGCGGCAGCGTGCAGGAGAAGCAGCAGGCCTACCTGGCTGAAATCATCGAAAAGGTCAACGGCCTGTTCGAGGGCCAGCTTACCGACGATGACCAACTCGTCTACGTGAATGGCGTGCTGAAGGGCAAGCTGCTGGAGAACGAAACCCTGATGCAGCAGGCGGCCAGCAACAGCAAGGAGCAGTTCGCCAACTCCCCCGACTTGGGCAAAGCGCTGATGGACGCCATCATCGACGCCTTCGAAGCCCACCAGGCCATGAGCTCCCAGGCCTTGGGGTCGGAGCGCGTGCGTGACGGCCTCAAGGACATCCTGCTGGGCCCAGCACAGTTGTACGAATCGCTGCGAGCGCGTTCAGCTGCGGCGCCATAGTGAGCTACGCCAACCCCCAAACCCCTCCATCAAGACAGGAACATTCCTTTGAATTTTGAGCGATGCATGTTGCCTGGATAGAGGCCCAGCGACTGGATTCCTGGCACACCCATTGATATCCTTCCCGCGCTTCGGATGCACTACACGAACTGCATCAACGACTCCGTATTGGGAGTGCAGCTGGTGAACCGCCGCCCTCGTGGAGGTTCAGACTGGTGGCTCGTCGTAGCAAGGACTCCTCTGATAGGGCGACACCTGCGATGCCAGTCACTCAAGACCGGGGGGATGGCTACGACTTCAGCGATTGGCCTCTTGAAGAGTATCCGGGCGACGTCCTGCGAACGGTACTTCAAACCGACCGGATGGTGACTTTGCAAGATACCCTCGGAATCTTCGAGCCGGCTGCGTTCGACATGATGCGACGCATCCAGGAGGATGCCCACGAGACCCAAGAGGACTGGCTGAAGCATGAACACCTCTCGCGGATTCGCTTCTTTCGCGATGTCGCCACGCACCTTTCGGAACAAATCGCATCCTCGGTCGACCTGGTCGCGCCGACGGTCGAGCGGCTGAAGGCCGAGGATTCATTTGGGTTGCGCGCAGACGAAGGCGAGCCTCGGTGGATGGAGATTGGTGCGGAAGCGGCCACCCCGTCACTGCTCTACCAGCGGACACTTGAGGACGTGGAATCCACAGTGATGGACGTGTTCTCCGGGTTGCCGCGGCACACGCAGGTGGCGGTTTGGTACAGCACTGTGGTCGAAGGCGCGTTGTCCGGCGACGAATCCGCGCTTCGCCTGGCGTGAGGGTTGCCAGCGTGTGGTGAGCCTGTTTGGCTTGTCGCCTGACTGCTTGGAACTCATGCGGGGAAGGGCGGCACGCCGCGGGCATGCCGGAGATTGCTTGGGGGTGTCTTGGTCCGACAGCAGGGTGAGCTTGACGAGCACCGCTGCACCAACCACCGATAACAGTTAGTTTTCGGCGGTCAGCGCTCATATCAAGCACTAATCGCTGCGCTCGATTGAACTGGCACCAGGCGGTGCAAATCGAAAGCTACGATGCGAGAGGCAGAAAGAAACCTCGCAAAGACTGGCCAACTGTTTTTGTCTTAAGAGCCGCCGGGGTCCAAGAACTTGTCCCTACGTGGGATTGGCTCGAATCTCTTTCTTGTAGCGCTTCATCAAAGATTGCATGAGCTCCGATGGTTCCACTGCGAGCCCCTTGCATAGCGCAACTAGACTCGTCAGTGAAGGGCTGGTTGTGGCCGTCTCCAGCTTTGCGATAAACGTGCGATTGAGGCCGGATGCAAAACCTAAATCCTCTTGATTAAACCCGAGCGCTGACCGCCGGGCTTTGAGCTCAGACGCGAAAGCTTTCAACAACGCGGGATCTTGTGCCGATCGCATGCCGCGAATTTCGCCGCATGCACTCTTTTATGCACCCGCTTGTATGGTACATAATCATCTAGCACCATCTTGCTTGGATGGCCGATGTTGGCTCCTTGGAGCTCGCAGTTGTGATGCTTATCAAATTTTGACAGTTGCTCGTGCGGTCCAGATGTCTAATCAAAAAGTTGCTTCGCCACTCCCGACAGCTCGTTCCTTTCAACTCCCCGTTTCATTGGAGCGTTCAACACCCCGTGAAGCCGTACCAAAGCGCAACTCGTGCGCATCACGCGTCGGCGCACAGGTCCGCTCGCTCCGGATGGCAACGCATATCTCAGGCTCGAAGCTCGCTCAAATTTCAGGCATTTCAGCCTCGCTGCTCTCGCGCATCGAACGGGGATTAGTGTCGCCGTCAGTGGACACCTTGGACCGGCTCGCTGTCAGCCTGCGGGTGCCGGTGTCTCGTCTTTTCGCGGAAAAAGGCAGTGAGGCTGATTTTTGCCATGTGCGCGCTGGGCAGGGCCTAGTGGTCGACCGAGGCGGCGCGGCGTTGGACTATCGTCATGAGCTGCTGGGTCACCTACTTTCGGGCCACATCCTAGTGGAACCGCATCTGGTCACAGTTTTGCCTAGCGCCGAGCCCTTCGTGACCTCCCAGCACCCTGGTGTGAAGTTTCTGTACTTCCTCTCTGGCGAGGTCACGTATCGCTATGGCAGCAAGGCGGTTTCGGTAAGGGCAGGGGACTCAGTCTTGTTCGATGCCAATGTGCAGCACGGGATCGAGGCGTTCCAGCATCAGCCGGTTTCGTACCTGTCTGTGGTGCTGGCGCTGCGCGACTGAATTTGAGCTCACTCGCCGCCTTGCGCCAAACTTCCAAGGAGAAGAGGCAGTTCGACGTTTTCGAGACGCGCCAAGGCAGCACGTCGTTAATTTATTCGGCGAATGTGCGGGGAGGTGAGTCACGGCGCTCGTCTGGATGAAGTCCGAATGAGACTAAAACTAAACGCAGTCGCCCTGGATCGGTGCAGTTCACCTGTTGGTGCCAGTCAACGGGGCCAAACTTGCCGGCAACGGTGAGCACACGTCACATCTCCGCTCAGCGCCGCATGCCGCCGTTTTTGTGCGCCGGTCTTGGTCGTAGTCTGAATGCCGAGTATCAATCGAAAAATTTGAAATCACGCGCGAGCCACGAGTGTTACGTGGCCGAGGAGTTCGGCATGCCGAACTGCCGTGTCAGGCAGCGGTGGTGGCTGCCCAGCGGCGAGCTGGGCTCGCCAGACAGTGGAGGATGTAGCATGTTCGGGCCGTCTCGAACTCCTACTCGGTTTGAGGTCTGATGATCGAGGGATCTGGCGTCGCGGAGAACGCCCTTCTAGCGATGGATCCGCATGATCCTCACGTGTGATGCTCAGGTGCTCCTGCGAGCGCTCAGCGCCTTCTCGATCTTGCGATCCGTCTTGTACTGACTGAGCGCATACACGGCCCAGATCGCAGCCGGAAGCCAGCCAATGAGGGTGACCTGCAAAATCAAACAGATGATGCCCGCGATCGGGCGTCCGATCGTGAAAAAGGCGACGAAGGGAAGAAGAATGGCGAGGATGAGACGCAAAGTGTTTTCTCCGTGGTTGATCGAGCTACGATCCTGCCAAAGGACGGGCCGGCGGACCATAGCTTTTCCGCACGATCTATCCGCCCACTAGGTTGCCAGCGGTCGGCATCTCTGGCGCGGATGGTGAGAGGGCCGTAGCACGGCTGGACTGCGGCCCGCAGGCTCCAGGCAGTCGCGAGCTGAAAGTCCTATGAGGCGGGCCACAGCATCACACCAAAGTCCCGACGCCAGCGTGGCTTGACTGCTCATCGCTCACGCTCCCCGATGACCGCCTGATCGTCGGTCCGATGGAACCCACCCTCTTAAATCTTTCGGATGAGCGAGACTCGTGCCGATTTCCGCCGCCGTCCACCTCAGCGCTGCGCGGTCCTGTGCTCAGCCAAAAGACAGCCAAGCCCGCCCCGGAAATCTGGCCTGATCGGCCCTCGAAGGCTTTCTGTGGCTTGCCCCAACCCGAGCCGCCCATCATGCCTCCCTCGGTAATCAGACCCGCGATGGGGCAGCGGGTATCCTGCCATCGATGTCTGTGAACCCGTACTCTTGTGCCAGTTCCGCAACCAGATGCCGTCGACCGATCTTTTCCATGATCGCTGGATCGGCCGCCAAGCCAACCACCGCCCGCCCCGCGAACTCGGACGACTCCCCGCTTTCCATGATCCGCTTGGCGAGTGGTGGTGGGATCCGGTCCGGCTGAGCGAGGAACTTCTCGCTCTTGATAAAGCCTGGCCAGATCACGACCGCGGCCACGCTGAAGGGCTTGAGGTCGTGAGCCATGTCCTTGGCCATCTTGTCGACGCCGGCCTTCTGGACACCAAAAGGCACGTTGAAGGTGTAGCGCACAGCGCCGCCCGAGGAAGTTTTGACGATCAGTCCCTTGCGGCGGGCAACCATCTTCGGCGCCGCGCAGCGGCTGGCGATGTAGTGCGAGCGCAGCCCTACGCGCAGAAGGTCTTCCCAGAGACCGTCTTCGAGCTCCCAGAAGGGTACGTTGACCGGCATATGAGACGGGGCCGCAAACACGTTGTTCACCAGGGTGTCGATCGCTGCGTTCTGCTCATCGTGCACACGCTCGAAGACGCGCTTCACACTGGCGTCGTCGCCATGGTCGCAGACGATCGGGATGCATCGGCCGCCACGCTGGGCGATTTCACCGGCGGTTTCTTGAAGGGACCCTGGCCAGTTCGACGCGCCGGCCTCGAGTGTGCGCCCGGTCGCGTAGACCAACGCACCCGCTTCACCGAGTGCCAGCGCGATGCCCTTACCGACGCCTCGCGTTGCGCCCGTCACCACGGTCACCTGGCCTTCGAGTGGCCTGTTGCGATTCAGCATGTTTCATTTCTCCTTCATATCGATGGGATTCAGGGGTGGTGCCGCAGCACGATCGGACGCAGCCATGCGTCCGTGCCACTTGGAAAGCAGCGACAGCACAAACACGGCCCCGAGCATCACGGCGCCTTAGAGAACGCCCGTGAACTCTTGCGACAGCCTTTCGGCGACGTCGGGCACGAAGGAGAGAAAGACCGCGGCCACAAAGGTACCCACGCTCGAGCTCGGACCAGCAAGCGCCACGCCGACCAGCAGGCTCAGTGAGAGGAAGATCGGGAAGCTGTCCGGGGAGACGAAGTGAGTCAGGCCCGTGTTGAGTGCGCCGGCCGCACCGACGGTGGCAGCACTGACCGCGAACGCGGTCGCTCGCCACTTGCGGACGTCGACGCCGACGGCCAAGGCGGCTGTCGGATGGTCGCGCAAGGTGATCCAGGCAAGGCCCGCCGGGCCGTTGAGCAGTCGACGCAGCACGCCGTAAATCAGTGCGGTCCAGGCAGCCGTCACGAGCAGGTTCCACGCATCGGGTTGCAGGAACTCGATGCCAAAAGGTGCAGCCGGCGGGTCCAGGCTCAGCCCACTGACGCCGCCAGTCCAGGGCTCCAGCAGCGGATGCTTCAGAAGCTGCGGCAGTGCGACAGCGAGTGTGGCGGTGGCCAAGGCGAGATAGGGGCCCGCCAGTCGGGTCGTTGGCAGACCGAAGAGGAAGCCGAAGAGGCCGCAGCCTGCCATAGCCGCGGGCACGGTGACATAGAAAGGCAGCCACTGATGGGAGAGCAAGACGCCCGCGGTGTCAGCGCCGACGGCAAAGAACGCGCCGTGGCCCAGCGAGATTTGCCCTCTGGAACAGATCAGCAGTTGCGCACGGCCAGCGCCAGGATCAGCGCGCTCGATAGCTTGAAGGCCCAATAGCTGGGGAGCAGCAAAGCGACTGCCACGGAGGCATCGGCGAGCACGGCCACCCATGTCGTTGCCGGCGCATCAGGTAGGCGCAGGGGTCGCACGCTCGGCGTGGAAGAGATGTGGGTGGATTCAGACACGCTGAATCGCCTTTCCGCCGAGCAGGCCTTGGGGCCGCACGACAAGGATGGCAAACATCAGTACCAGCGCGATCGTCAGCTTGCGCTCATTGCCGGTCACGTAGGCACCCAGCAGGTTCTCGCCGATCCCCAGCACGAGGCCTCCCAGGATGGCGCCGGGCGGGCTGTCGACATCGCCCACGACCGCGGCGGCGAAGCGGTAGATCATGATGCCGGCCATCATCTGCGGGAGGAAAACCACCGGTGCGGCCAGCAGGCCCGCGACTGCCCCGATCCCGCCTGCGACGCCCCAGCCGATCATCAGCACCCGGCTTAGGAATCTCTGCGTGAGCGACCAGATAGCTTGCCACGAACTCAGCGCTGGCTGGAATTCGACCGCCCAAAGTCCGAGAGTGGCGAAGATCTGCTGCGCGGCCGCGGCGTGTGGTTGCTACCAGACCATGTGCAGGGTGAGTTATTACAGTGTGCTATTGCACACGCCAGGCGGAAGCTTGCTCAGCGCCCGGCATCTCGGCAGTCCTCAGGCAGCAAGAACGGCCTCAGCTTGCGATCATGGTCGGTGGTGAGCCAAACTACGGGTGATCGCGTACCGATCATGCGTGATCCATCAAGCGTGTACGCAGAGGAAATGCGCGTTCCATGTGCTACCGAGAAACCATCCTGCGCCGCATCGACCGGGCCCTTTGCATGGACTGCCACAGGTGACTCGATCCTTGAGAAACCGCCTCGACTTTGCTGGCCTACCAGAGGGAGAGCACACTAGCCGCGGTTGGGCGTTCAAGGTGGCTACATCCTCAGCATCTTCCCCGGGTTCATGATGCCGAGCGGATCGAGTGCGCGCTTGATGTCGCGCATGAGGTCGATGGCGTCGCCATGCTCGATCTCGATTTGCCCGATGCGGTGCAGGCCGACGCCGTGCTCGCCGGTGCGGGTGCCGCCAAGGCGGATCGCGCGCAGCGCCACGTCCTCGGCCAGGGCCTCTGCCTTGCCCCGTGCCGCAGGATCGGTGTCGTCGTAAATGATGCCCAGATGGAAGTTGCCATCGCCCACGTGACCGACGATGGGCGCGTACAGGCCGCTCTCACGGATGGCGACCTCGGTTTCGGTGATGCATTCCACCAGCGCAGAGATAGGTACGCATGCGTCCGTACCCATGGAGCTCCAGCCGGGGTGCATCGCGAGGTTGGCGTGGTAGCAGGAGTGCCGCGCCTTCCACAGCCTGGAGCGGTCTTCGGGTCGGTGGGCGTAACGAAACCCGCTGCCGCCATTGTTGAGCGCAAGTGATTCCACTGTCGCGACCTGTTCCGTCACGGCGCTTTCGCTGCCGTGGAACTCGATGAACAGGGTGGGGCGGGGCTCGAATTCGTCGAGCTTCGAGTAGCGGATGCAGGCGTCCATCTGTACTTCGTTGAGAAGCTCGATGCGCGCGACCGGCACGCCCAGCTGCAGCGTGGCGATCACGGTGTCCATGGCGGCGCGCAGGCTGTCGAACTGGCACACGGCCGCTGTGACGTGCTCCGGCAGGCCGAAAAGGCGCAGCTGCACCTCGGTGATGATTCCCAGCAATCCTTCGCTTCCGACGTACAGCCGTGTCAGGTCGAGGCCCGATGCCGACTTGCGCGCGCGCGTGCCGGTACGCACGATGCGTCCGTCGGGTGTGACTACCGTCAGGCCGATGACGGTTTCACGCATGGTGCCGTAGCGCACCGCGGCAGTGCCGGAGGCCCGCGTCGAGGCCATGCCGCCCAGCGATGCGTTGGCGCCGGGGTCCACCGCGAAGAAAGGTCCGCTGGCGCGCAGGTGCTCGTTGAGCTGCTCGCGCGTCACGCCCGCCTGCACTCGGCAGTCCATCGATTCGGTGGAGACTTCGAGCACGCGGTCCATGCGCGAGACGTCGATGCAGACGCCGCCGTGAATCGCCGCGACGTGGCCCTCCATCGATGTGCCGCTGCCGAAAGCGATGACCGGGACCGCCTCACGGTGGCACAGCTTCAGGGCGGCCGCCACTTCCTCGTTGTTCAGGGGGAACAGGACCACGTCGGGCTGGCCGGGGTCCGGTAGGCCCTCACCATGGCTGTGGTGTGCGCGTACCGCCGCGGACGTGACGGCGCGATTTTCAAAGATCGCCCGGAACTCGGGCATGAGGGATTCGACCGCGGCAGCGGTCTGGGCAAGTGTCTGGTGGAAGGCCATGGTCTGTTGTGGGTGGTCGCGTCAGGCCCCGAGGTAAGCGTCCCGCACATGGTCGTCGTGCAGCAGCTGCGCGGCGGAGCCTTCGAGTGCGATTCGCCCGCCTTCGAGCACATAGCCGTGGTCGGCAACGCTCAGCGCAGCGAATGCGTTCTGCTCGACGATCACGACAGTGCGCCCGGCGCGCGCGATGCGGCGGATGTCGAGGAACATCTCGGTCGTGAGTTTGGGCGACAGGCCCATCGACGGTTCGTCCAGCAGCAGGATGCGGGGACCGGCCATCAGGCCGCGTGCGATCGCCAGCATCTGCTGTTCGCCGCCGGACAGCACGCCGCCCATTTCCCCAGCCTTGTGCTTAAGCACCGGGAACAGCTCGTAGATCTCGTCCAGCGTGGCGCTGACCGCGCCCTTGTCGCGCCGACGCACATAAGCGCCGACCTCCAAGTTCTCCTTGACGCTCAGTGTCGAGAAGATCCGCCGCCGATGGGGCACGCAGGCAATGCCCGATGCGACGATCTGCTCCACGGAAAGCGCGCCGATGTCACGGCCTCCAAACTCCACGCGCCCCGCGCCGGCCTTCAAACCTCTGGTGGGGCGCCGCGGCCTCGAAGGCCTTGAGTGCGTTCAGATAGCCAGCCGTTAACCCAGGGCGCGGGATGCCGCCCCCTTCGCACGGGAACACCATCCATCCTTCGGCGCCGGCGAGAGCGTGTGGCAGCCATCGATCTTCAGGGAGAAAGCCGGGTGGCAGCGGCCAACTTCTTCCACGGAAGATCGGCCGGATCGATGGGGAACATGCCCGGTGCGATCGCGAAAAGAATGTCTTCTTCGGGGCTCTCCACGACACACTCGAAATCCGCGCGGAAGTGGTGCGAGCTCTTGACGACGATGATCTTCATGGTCTCCGGATCGATACCAACCATCCGGAAGAGCTCGCGATCCTGAGCGCCGATCCTGGCACTGGCGACGACGACCAGGACGCCATCGACCTTGAGGCATGCGGTGGGACCGAGACGGGTCTGAAAGCCCGTCATCTTCGGGCCCTTGAAGGTGGTGATGCCGTCGGACAGGGCAAGAACCTTGAAGTCGCCGACGACAGGCGGTTCGCTGGGACCCTTGGGCGTTTGCACCGACTCGCCGAGGGTGGATCGGATGGTTTTCCCGACACCCGCGCGGTGCGCGGATGCCGCGGCCTTTGGGTCATAGAGCACGCCCAGCGCCACCCGTTCGGGAAAAGCGCGCCCCGCGCCAGCTTGAAGCAAGGCGTGCAGCACGCCAGTCGTGGAACTCGTTCCACCGACGCCGGGGTTGTCTTGCGTGTCCGCGATGACGATGGCCCGTTGGCTCGACGTCGCCCGGGTCAATGCCGTGTCCACCGTCTCGCGCGCCGATCTGGCGGACAGCCGCCACTGCGAAGGTTCGGCGATCGAATCGACGAGGAACGAGACGGCCTCCCGCGCGCGCGCTCCATGAGACCACACGACCGGTCCGCATTCCTCGAAGTCCGAGGCCGGAAATCCCATGCAGAAACTGGAGACCGTGCCAAGACGCGCATCGACTTCTTCGATCAGCCTGTAGCACCCCCTGGCCGGCTCGCTTGCCGTGCCCTGAACGTTGATCGAGATGAGGAACGGTAGGCGGCTCGAAGCCTGTGGCTCCCTTCCTCCACCCTGCAGCAATCGGTCGAGCAGGACCGCGGCGCGTTCGCCGGTCTTTACGTAGTCAATATGCGGATAGGTCCGAAAGGCGACCAACCCATCCGCATGGGCCAGCATGGCGCGCGTGACGTTGGCATGGAGATCGAGGCTCGCGACGATCGGCATCGACGGTCCGACGATCGTGCGCAGCCGCGCGAGCAGTTCGCCTTCCGCGTCGTCGCAGCTTTCGGACATGGCCGCCCCGTGCAGTTCGAGATAGATCGCATCGAAATCGAGCTTGCGCGCATCGGCGGTGATGGCTTCGCAGATCTTCTCGAAGGCGTCGTCCGTCACATACGACGACGGAACCGCCCCGCACCACAGGCTTGGAACGAGTTCCCACCCCTTCTTTCTGGCGTAGCTCGCGAAACCGGTGGCGGACACGTCCACCGAGGAAATCATGTCCAGCATCGCCTTGCCCCGAACGGCCTTCGGGAAGGCGTCACCGCGCTCGAACGCCGGCCAATCGGCGCGGTGAGAGGCGAAGCTGTTGGTTTCGTGCTTGAACCCTGCTGACAGTACGCGCATGGCTTTCTTTCAAGTTCCCGATGAGGACGGATGGACCGGGTGGTCCGAAGAGAGGATGAATCCGAGGCCCATGAGGGTCCTTATCGCTGGCCGAGATGGCGATAGAGCTCGGTGTGGTCCGCGGTCGGCCCCAGGCTCCGGGCCGCGGCCCGGGTGATCTCGTCGACCTGTTCCGCCAGGCGCATCGGCATCTCCAGCCGGCGCCCGAGCGATGCCGCGATGGCCACGTCCTTGGCCTGCAAGGCCAGCGAGAACCCCGAGTCGAAGGCACCGTTCAGCATGAACTGGCGCGCCTTGTTCTGTGTGGTGTTGTTCCTGCCTGTCGATGCGTCGAGGACTTCGACCAGGACTTCGCGATCGATGCCGAATGCGGCGGCGACATGGATGGCCTCCGCGGTGGCAATGAGCGCGGCGGCCGACACATAGTTGTTCAGCGCCTTGGCGGCATGCCCGGCGCCGATCGGGCCCACGTGCGTGATGGCTTCGCCCATTGCCTTCAGCAAGGGCTTCACGCGCGCCAGCACATCGGCTGCTCCTCCGACCATGATCGCGAGCTTGCCGACCGCGGCCTTCTTCACGCCTCCGGAGACCGGTGCGTCGAGCAGATCGACGTGCGCGTCTTTCAGCCTTTCGCCGAGAAGCCGTGTTCGGGCTGGATCGGCGGAACTCATGTCGACCACCGTCGACCCCGGTGCGAGGTGTGGCAGCAACGCCAGGACGACCCGATCGACGATGTCCGAGTCGGGGAGCATCGTGAAGATGCAGGAACATCCGGAGAAATCGCCCGGACTGTCCGCGCGTCGAACGGCGGGCTGCAGCGCGAGCAAGGCCTCTTCTCGTACCGGGTTCGCATCCTGGATCGTCAACGAGCAGCCGGCGGCGAGAAGGCGCTGGGCCATCGGTGTGCCCATCATGCCGAGGCCGATGAATCCCACGCGCGTCATGGCTGCTGCCCCGAGCTTTCCATGTCCTTGAAGACATCGGCGGCGACGCGGAAGGAATCGATCGCGGCCGGAACGCCGCAATAGATGGCCGCTTGCAGGAAGACTTCCTTGATCTCGTTCCTGCTCAAGCCGTTGTTGATCGCGCCTCGCACATGGAGCCGCAGCTCGTGCGGTCTGTTGAGTGCCGTGATCATCGCGAGGTTGAGAAGCGAACGCGTGCGGCGGTCCAGCCCGGGCCGGTTCCAGACATCGCCCCAGCAGTATTGGGTGACCAGCTCCTGCATGTCGATGTTGAAGTCGGTGGCGTTCTGGAGGGACGTGTCGACATAGTCGGCCCCGAGGACGGCGCGGCGCGTGGCAAGCCCTTGGTCGAAGAGTTCGGGATTTATGGGTGCGTAGGGACGGGTCATGGTTGGGTCTCGAGTCGAGGTGAAGATGTGGGGCGGTAGCGTGGGCTTGTCAGCGCATGCCGATTCGGGCGCCCCGGAAGAGGGCCTTGTAGCGCGATGGCTGGGAGCGCCAGTACTGGGGCGGTGCGTCGACCTGGGCACCGAGGACGGCCGCCGCGTGCCACGGCCAGTGCGGGTCGTAGAGCACGCCGCGGCCCAGTGCCACCGCATCGGCCTGTCCCTGGGCCACGATGGCCTCGGCCTGTTCGGGCTCGGTGATCAGCCCGACGGCAATGGTCGGCAAGCCCGACTCGGCCCGGATCTTCTCGGCGAACCCGACCTGGTAGCCCGGGGCGGGCGCGATCTTCTGCAAGGGCGACACGCCGCCCGTGGAGACATGAATGGCGGCGCAACCGCGTGCCTTCAGGGCCTGGGCGAATCGAATCGTGGATTCGATGTTCCAGCCGCCATCGACCCAGTCCGTGGCCGAAACGCGGACCCAGACCGGCCGCTCCTCGGGGAACCCAGCGCGCACGGCATCGAAGACTTCGAGCGGGAAGCGCATCCGATTCTCCAGGCTGCCTCCGTACGCATCGGTGCGCTGGTTCGCCAGCGGGGACAGGTACTCATGCAGCAGGTAGCCATGCGCCGCGTGAATCTCGATGCCATCGATGCCGAGACGAGCCGCGCGCCGGGCCGCCGCGACGAAACCGTCGATCACACGGGCCATGCCCTGGCTGTCCAGCTCGATCGGAGCTTCTTCTTCAGGCCCGTGCGGCAAGGGCGAGGGCGCCACGCCGCGCCAGCCTTCGGGCTGGTTCGACCGAATCTGTTGGCCGCCCTGCCAGGGCACCTGGCTCGACGCCTTGCGCCCGCCATGTCCCAGCTGGATGGCAACCTTGACCGGCGAATAGGCGCGCGCCATCTTGAGCACGCGGCCCAGCGCTGCTTCGTTGTCGTCGCAGTAGAGGCCAAGGTCCGCCGGGGTGACGCGGCCCTCCGGCAGCACCGCGGTGGCCTCCAGTATCAGGAGGCCCGCGCCCGCCAGCGCGAGCCGGCCCAGATGCAGGGCATGCCAGTCGCCAGCGCTGCCGTCCCTGGCCGCGTACTGGGCCATGGGCGCGATGACGACCCGGTTGTCCAGATCGAGCTGTCCGACCTGCCAAGGAGAAAAAAGATGACTCACGAGAGGGTTCCGTAGGGAAGGGGGAAAAGGGAAAAGAAGGCGAGGCACCCGCCTGTCGCGGCGAGAGGACGCTAGAGCGCGGCGATCCAGTCGGTGATTGCGGCGTTCAAGGCGTCCGGGCGGTCCTGCATGATCCAGTGGCCGACCTCCGGCCAGGTCTCGACCCTGGACCTGGGGTTCGAGAACCACGAGCTCATGCGCGATCCCTGCTCGGGGTCTCGGCAGAGGTGAAAGAAAGGCTGGCGGATACCGCGCAGGAAGATCTCGCTCGCATCGCCCGCGCCGACCTGGCCCGCGCCGAAGAAGAGCGGCGCGAACGACTCCCGGATGACATGCGCGGCCATTCCTTGCACGCGTCTGGCGTGCCATCGTCTGAAAGCGGGCGCGGTCGACGGGTGGTAGGCTGTTTCGAATAGCGCAGGCACGACAGTCGCGGGATCTCCAGCCTCCAGTGCTTCGGCCGTCTTCAGGAAGAAGGACGCCGCTTCCGGCGAGAAACCGAGCGCGCCATCGACGGACACCACGGCGGTGACCAGGTCGGGTCTCTTCGCGGCAAGCCGCGCCGCGATCTGCGCGCCCATCGAGTGGCCGATCACCACGAAGGTCTGGCCGGCATGGCGCGTGGCGAGCAAGGATTCCAGGTCGCTCAGGTAGTGGTCGGGGCTGTAGCCGCCGGAGGCCGGTACGTCGGACCGGCCGTGTCCCCGCAGGTCCACGGCGACGACCCGATGCCGGGCTTCGAGCGCGGGCAATTGCCAGCTCCAGTCGTGGGAGTCGCAAGTCCATCCGTGCAGGAGCAAGACATTCGAGCCTGTGCCGGACTCGGTGCAGAAGAGCCGGGCCACGCCGCGCCGTGCGGGATCGGATTCGGCGGTTGTCATTCGGCCTCCGTGCCGGTGTGTTCCAACGCGAAGCGCGCGATCTCGTCATGCCGGGCGAACCACACGCCGCCGGGAAGTGTCCTGGCATGCTTGATGATCTCTTCCACGATCCAGAGCCGGGAACGGTTGGTGATCACGTGCGGGTGCATGGTGAGTTCGAAGAGGCCGCCTTCGGCGTGCGCTCCCTCGAGTTCACGCCTGAAGATGTCGAAGACATCCGAGGGCGGGGTGTACGGACGCAGGCCCTGGAAGCGGTGCATCAGAAAGTAGACCGCGTCGTCGCGCACCCAATCGAACGGCAGCTCGACCAGCCCGGTCGGTTCGCCGTCCATCATGAGTTCGTAGCAATCGTCGTCCGCGGCCATCGACGAGTCGTAGGCGAACCCGAGCTCGCGCAGCAACTGCAGCGTGTTCGGGGAGAAGTCTCCCGACGGCGAGCGGTAGCCCGTGGGTCGAACGCCCGTGATGCCCTCGAGGGCATCGAGCGAGCGCCGAATCAGATCGCGCTCGTCCGGCAAGGCAAGGCCGGAATTGAGTTCGTGAATCCAGCCGTGCACACCGATTTCGTGTCCCGCCTTCACGATGGTTCGTTGCTCGTCCGGATAGAGGAGCGCGCTGACGGCCGGCACATAGAAGCTCGCGGGGACGCCATGCCGCTCGAGCATCGACAGGATGCGCGGCACGCCGACACGGTTGCCATACTGGCCCCACGCCAGTCGGTTGACCGACTTGGCGCCATCGCGCAGTTCGTTGGTCTCGTGGTCGGAATCGAAAGCCAGCGCCACGGCGAACCTGGCACCGTCCTTCCATGCGCGGGGGCGAAGTCGCCGGCCGGCGCGCACGCGATAAACGCGGCGGCGCCATTCCTCTTCCGGCCATTGCCATGGCTGCATCTTTTCCTGATCGATTGGCATGTCTGCTTCCTTTGCGTGTGACGCTGCTGGGGGTACACGGAAGGTAGCCAGTCGCACTGGCGATGCTTGGCCATTTGAGGCGGCGAATGTGCGCTTTGGGGCGTGGCGCTTTTTCTTCGCCAACAATGAGCCGATCTCGCTGGCGATGGCGGCGGATGCGGCGTGCGATCGCATGGCGCCGCGCGTCGAAGGTTCCCCGGACATGCCCCATTCGGCAAAATCGGCGCCCCAAAAGGTCAATCGAAAGCTGGCAAAGCGAGCAATCTCGCTGCTGTCGATCGGCCGATCGGCCGCTTCGATGTCGAGACAAGAGACGGCGACCGCCTTGCAAGAGGCGCTCGTCCCGACCCACCACAAGCATGACCAGATTCAATCTGGCGGAAAGACAAGATGTCCACGCCCCCCTTCATTGCAGTTGCCGCGCCAGGGCATTCGCTTCCCGCGAAAGGGCCCCGCTCCAGGCTGGCGAGGTTCAGAGCAGTGGCCGCGCCGCTGATGGGAAACGTTCTCGAGTGGTATGACTTCGCCGTCTACGCTTTCATCGCGGCATACATCGCCAAGAACTTCTTTCCGACCTCGGCGCCCGCAACGGCGCTGTTGAGTTCGTTCGCGGTGTTTGGCGTCGGCTTTCTGGCACGTCCCCTGGGCAGCCTCGTGATCGGCCGCATCGGCGATGTGCGTGGCCGAAGGAGCGCCTTGCTGCTCACGATGTACCTGATGACGGGAGGCACGCTGCTGCTTGCAATCCTGCCAACCTACGCGACGGCGGGGGTCATCGCCCCGGCCCTGCTCGTGGTCGCGCGCCTGCTGCAAGGCTTCTCGGCCGGCGGAGAGTGGGGTGGATCGGTCAGTTACATCGTCGAATGGTCGCCAGAGCGCCGGCGGGGGCTGTTCGGCAGCCTGCATGTGTTCGGCGTGATCGGCGGGTTCCTGCTGGGGTCGGGCGTGGCTGCGCTCGTCAACTCGGTGCTGAGCGCGCAGGAGATGGCGGATTGGGGCTGGCGAGTGCCTTTCGTCATCGGTTGCCTGATCGGCCCCGTCGCCCTGTGGATGCGGCGCGCGGTGGCCGAAACACCGGCGTTCGAGAAAGCCGTGGCCGAACGCGTGGCGCCCATTCCCATGCTCGAGGACAAGGAGGGCAGCAAGCTGGCGATCAAGGCCGGGGGTGTCTCCGTGCTCTCCAACATCAGCTTCTATGTGATGTTGCTGTACATGCCGACATGGGTCACGACGAACCTGAAGCTGTCCATGGCCGATGCGCTGTGGGCGAACACCGTCGGCCTCGTCTGCGTTTTCGTGCTCACGCCCTGCTTCGGTCTTCTCTCAGACCTGATCGGCAGGAAGAAGGTGCTACTGTTCTCGTGCGCGGCCGTTCTTCTCGTGGCCTACCCGGCCTTCGGCCATCTTCTCGCACTCGAATCGGCGACCTTGAAGGACGTCGTCCTGGTCCAGTGCATTTTTGCGATCATCCTCGCGTCGATCTATGGAGTGCAGCCCACGACCATCGTGGAGATGTTTCCCACGCGCAACCGGACGACCTGGATGAGCATAGGCTACGGGTTGACCGCTTCGGTGTTCGGCGGCTTCGCGCCATTCATCGCGGTGTGGTTGATCCAGACGTTCCAGAACCCGATCGCACCGGTCTACTACCTGATCTTCGGCGCGATACTTTCGGGCCTCTTCACGCTCGCGATCAGGGAAACCGCATTCGAGACGCTGAAGTAGGCACGCACGAGCCTTCTGCCCATGTCCATTGGAGATCGCAGCCCATGAGAGGGAAGCCAGCACCCAGATCGATCCGGAGCGCGACGCTCATCGGTTACTTCGAGGCGGCTCGCGCGGCGGGGCTCGATCCCGAACGGATGCTGTGCCGTGTGGGATTGGACCCTTCCTGCATGGACGATCTCGAGACGCAGATCTCGCTGGATTCCTTCTGGCGCCTGCTGTCCGAGTCGGCTCGACTGGGGAACTGTCCCGACTTCGGCATGCGCGCCGCCATCGAGCGTGGCGTGCCCAACCTGGGGGCGGTCAGCCTGCTGATGCGCGAGGCGGAAACGGTGGAAGAGGCCATCCATTTCTACACCACGCACCTTGCCTTGCATGCCGATGGAACGCTGATCCAGCTGGACCAGCGATTCCAGTCGCCGCTGATCGTCACGGAGCTCCAGGCCCGGACCAGGGAGGAGTCCTTCCAGGCCACCCAGTTCTGCCTGGTGGGAATCACCATGCAGATTCGATGGCTGATCGGGGAGGCCTTTCAGCCGGATCTGGTGTCCTTTTCGTTCGCCAAGCCTCAAAGAATGCCGACGGTCGAGCGCTTCTTCAAATGCCCGGTCCAGTTCAGGCAGCTCATATCCGGATTGGTGCTTAACCGAAGCGTGTTGCAACGGCGGCCCGTCACATCGGCGCCCTTCCTGCGAAAGCTCGCGCGGCAGCAGCTCGAGCCTCTGATCAAGCGCTCGCCGGGCGGATTCTCGACGCGGGTCGAGCGCCTGCTGCGGACCCTGCTCGACGATGGGAACTACGATTCGCAGTCCGTGGCGGACTACTTCCAGATCGATCGCCGGACCTTGAGCCGCAGGCTGGCGAACGATGGGGAGACGTTCTCCGGCATCCTGCAACGCATCCGGATGGAAGTCGCCTGCCGCGCCCTGGCCGGCTCCGATTCACCGCTGTCGATGATCGCGGACGAGACCGGCTTCGAGAGCCTCAGCACTTTCAGCCGCTGGTTCCAGCAGTCCTTCGGCTGTACCGCATCCCGGTGGCGGGCGTGCAACGCCGCGGGCGATGCCTAGGAGTCTGCGGGGCAGGAGCCGCATCGGCTGCAACGCGCGCGAAAACGGTCCATCGCGGCGCTCGGCCGTCGGCAGCAGGGCGCCGTCGGCGCTGCCCATGAATTCGAAGAGCGAGAAACTGCGCAGGTTCACCAGCAGCACGCCGAACAGCGCAAAGCCACGCAGGGCCTCGATGAGTTCGAGCCGATGAGTGGCGGCGGGGATCAACCTTGCCTTGGGCGCGATCGACCATGTTTGCGATGGTGAGAGAGGTGGCATGACAAGTCCGGAGGGTATCGATGGGTGGCGGAGTCTGCGAAGCGACGGAGAGGACCACAGCCGCTTGGCCTTTACGCAGGTGCATCCCGACGAGACCGAGTTCAGCGCCGAAGCATTCCTGCGGGCCGCGGTGGGCTACTTCGCAAGCATGGGTGTGCAGATCCAGCGGGTGTTGACCGACAACGGCATGTCGTTTCGCTCTGGGCTGTTCGCCGAAGCGTGCCTCGAGCTGGGCATCGGGCAGAAGTTCACCAGGGCGTATCGCCCGCAGACCAACGGCAAGGCCGAGCGCTTCATCCAGTCGGCTCTGCGCGAGTGGGCCTACGGGCACGCCTACGCGAACTCAGACCAGCGCTGCGAGGCCCTGCCTGTGTGGAACCACTTCTACAACTGGCATCGGCCGCACTACGGCATCAACCTCGCCGTGCCCGTCTCACGTCTCTCGATGTCTCGAAAGAACCTCTTGACACTTCACAGCTAGTGAAGGCAGACCTTCTGGAGATGTTGGTTCTGGTCAACCTACAGAAGCCGGTTGAGCGCGGCGCGCGACCGGGCGTTGTTGTTGATCGGTGTTGCAGGCGCGTTGCGATGACATCCAGCCGCCGCATCTTCATCCTGACCCTCGCCCCGACGGGCGCTGCCGCCTGCGCCTCCGATGCGTTCGCGCAGGCCCAGCTCAACGAGAAAGAGCCGCAAGCCGTGGCGCTCGGCTATGTCGCAGATTCGGCCAGGGCCGATACGAAGAAATCCCGAAGCACGACAACGCCCAGCTGTGCAACGGCTGCGCACTGTGGCAATCGAAGCCGACCGACCCGCAGGGTAACTGCGCGCTGTTCTCCGGCAAGCAGGTCAACGCCAGGGGTGGTGCAGCGCCTGGGCGAAGAAGGCCTGAGTGCCGGGCCGCCGGCAGCCCGGCATTCAAAGACCCAGTGCGACCCCGTCACCGCGAGGGTCGTGCGCGCCCGCCAGGCTACCGTCGGCTTCGAAGCGGATCACGCCGGGCAGCCCTGCCAGTGGGCTGTGCGCGGCGATGGGCGCGACCTCGTGGCCGCGCGCGATCAACGATGCCATCACCTCGGGCCCCACGTCTTGCTCCAGCTTCAGGCTGTCGCGGCTGTCGGAGAAGGTCCGTCCGAGCAAAAAGCGCGGCCTTGCCAGTGCCTGCGCGGGGTCCAGGCCGAAGTCGATCAGCCGGGTGAGCAGCGCCACCAGGGTCTGCGGCTGCCCGTCCGCGCCCTGCGTGCCCAGCAGCAGCTCGGGCCGACCGTCGCGCATGAAGGCGACAGGGTTCAGCGTATGGAAGGGCCGCTTGCCGCCGCGCAGCCCGTTGGGATGGCTCGCATCGTGGTGGAAGGCCGCGCCGCGGTTGTGCCACAGCACACCGGTGTCGCCAGCCACGACACCGCTGCCCCAGTCGTAGTAGATGCTCTGGAGCACGCCCGCACCACGGCCCGAGGCGTCCGCGGCCGCGAAGAACACGGTGTCGCCGTGGCGGAATCGTTGGGGCCAGGGCATCGCCCGTGCGCCGGCTTGCGCCCGCGCCGCCTGCTGTTGGATGTAGGCGGCGTCGAGCAGCCGCTGCACGGGCACCTCGGTGAAATCGGGGTCGGCCAGGAAGCGGTCGCGGTCGACGAAGGCCAGCTTGATCGCCTCGACCATCCGGTGGAAGTGCTCGGCGCTGCCTTCCGCGATACCGGAGAAATCCTGCTCGCCGAGGATGCCCATGGCTTCCAGCGTGGCGAAGCCCTGCGTCGGCGGCGGCAGGCTCAGCAGCGTGCCGCCGCGGTAGGGCACGGCCAGCGGCGTCACTTCCCGGGCACGGGTGCTGCGCATGTCGTCCAGCGTGAGCGGCGAACCCGCAGCCTGCAGGCCGGCCGCGAGGCGGTGCGCGACTTCGCCTTCGTAGAACTCGCGCGGGCCCTGCGCCGCGAGCCGCGACAGCGTGTGCGCCAGCCCGGGCTGGCGCTGGTGCGAAGGCCCGACGGGAAACGCCGCGTCGAAGCCGTGCCAGTGCTGCGCCTCCGCAGCCCGCATCTCGTGCCAGAAGCGCTGCGAGGCCGACACGGCGAAGCCCTCCTGCGCATGCTCGATCGCGCAAGACAGCAGCGACGCCCAGCGCTGGCGGCCCTGCCAGTTGCGCGCCGAGATGTCGAAGGCCCGGGCCCAGCTGTCCACCGCCGCGGCCGTGGTCAATGCCGACGCGCCGCCGCGCAGCGGGACTGGCCCCCACAGCGGCGGGAGCGCTGCGGCGGCCTGCCCGACGCCGGAGATGCCGCGCACCGGCGCACCGGGCTGCGTGATGAGCCAGAAACCGTCGCCTCCGAGCCCGGTGAAGTGCGGGCACACGACGCACAGCACGGCCGCCATGGCGATGGCGGCCTCGATGGCATTGCCGCCATCGGCCAGCACCTCCAGGCCCGCCGCACTGGCCAGCGGATGGGGGCTCGTCACCAGGCCTCGCCGGGAGGTGGCCGAAGCAGGTGCGGCGGGCTGGTGTGTGGGCTCAGCGGACATGGAAGCAGTCATGCGGAAGTTCGTTCATGGCGCCTGCGTCAGGAAGGCCGCCACCATCTGGCGGGTCATCTTCTGGTGCGCCTTCTGCCAGGCCGCGGCCTGCAGGTCCTTGTTGAAGATGCGTGACAGCGTGAACGCATGGGCGCGGCCGTAGTACGACAGGCTCACCATCGCTACGTAGAGGTGCAGCGCATCGATGCCACTGCGCACGACGCCTGCCGCCACCCCGCGCACCAGCAGGCGGCGGATCAGCGCGATCACCGGCGACGACATCTCCGGGATCCGGTTCGAGCGCGCGAGATGCCGTGCCTCGTTGAGGTTCTCGAAGGCCAGCAGTTTGCGCAGCTGCGGGTGCGTCGCGAAGTGGTGGTCCACGAAATCGGCGATGTGCAGCAGGCCGGTCAGCGGCTCCTCGGCCTCCGGGTCCAGCCGGAGTTCTTCGTGCCGCAGGTCGGCCATCACCGCCTCGAGCACGGCGACGTACAGGTCGTCCTTGCTCCCGAAGTAGTGGTACAGCATGCGGATGTTCGTGCCGGCGAGCCGTGCGATGCGTTCGGTGCGCGCGCCGCTGTAGCCCTCGTTCGAGAACTCGTCGATCGCCGCTTCCAGGAGCTTCGCGCGCGTGAGTGCGGCGTCGCGCCGCGCGATCGTCTCCTGGGCCGGCGCCTGCCGTGGGGAAAGTTTGCTCATCGTGTGGATGGGGATGCAGGCGCTAGTGTCGCGGCAAGTTCGAGCAGCCGTTCGTCATTGCCCCTGGCCGAGATGAAGGATGCGCAAGGCGGCAGGCCCTCGGCAGCCGGCAGCGCAAACACCACCTGCGGCAGCCCCGCATGGCCGGCCACCGCGCCGAGCGCCAGTGCGCGCTCGTAGAAGGCCCCGCGCTGAGCCGCATCGGCCCGGCGCGACAGCGCGAAGCAGGGTGCAGCGGGAATCAGCCACGCCTCGTCGGGGTCCATCCTCTGCGCCAGCCGCGCGGCGGCCTGCGCGCGCCAGTCGCTCCAGCGCATTCCCTGTGCGGCATCGAGCGCCAGCGCCGCCTCGAAACGCGGCGCGATGGCGGCGCCGAAGCGCGGCCGCTGTCGCCGGATCCACGGGCCGACGTGGGCCTGGATCTCCAGGCCCTGGAGCACGGCATAGGCTTCGAACCAGTCTCGCCAGTCGCTGCCGCCATAGGCGCTGCGCTCGCTGTCGATGCGCATCAGACGGGCCCACGCGGCCAGCGGCTCGCGCACCGCGGGCTCCGCCAGCGCCAGCGCGTCCGTGGCTACGCACAGGCGCAGGGGCGGCGCGGGTCGGTCGCTGCCGATGCGGGCTTCGATGCCGAGCAGCGCATGGCCGGCGCGGCGCAGCAGGTCGGCATCGCGCGCGAACCACCCCACCGTGTCGTAGCTCGGTGCGAAGGGCAGGACCCCGTCGAGCGGGATCCGGCCGTGCGTGGGCCGCATCGCGGCGACCCCGCAGAACGCCGCCGGTACGCGCACCGAGCCGCCTGTGTCGGTGCCCAGCGCCAGGTCGACCTCCGCCCATGCGACCGCGGCGGCGCTGCCGCTGGACGACCCACCGGGCAGCCGATCGGGGTCGCGCGGATGGCGCGGCGCGCCGTAGTGGGCGTTCTCGCCCTCCAGGCTGAAGGCGAGTTCGTCGCTGATCGTCTTGCCGACGACCTGCGCGCCTGCGCCGCGCAGCGCGGCCACGCAGGGCGCGTCGTGCACGGCCGGCGCGTGGCTTGTGGCCCAGTCCGGGTTACCGCCGCCGGTGACGGCGCCTGCGATGTCGATGAGGTCCTTCACGCCCAGGCGCACCCCATTCAGCGCGCCAACGCCGGTGGCGGGCCGCTCGCAGCGGGGGCCGGGCATCCAGCCGCCTGATCCGTGCGCTGTCTCCGTGTGCATCAGGCGGGCAGCGCCGCGAGCACGGCGGCCGAGTCGGTCACGAAGCCGAAGCACTTCTTGACGTTCCAGATCGTCGCCTCGGTGCAGAAGTCCGGCGAGCTCGTGGCGCAGCAGTCGCTCAGCATCACGCAGCCGTAGCCCAGGAAGTTGGCGTCGGTGAGCGTGTGCAGCACGCACTGGTCGGTGTTGCAGCCCGCGAAGAGGATGCTGCGCACCCCGAGGTTGCGCAGGATGCTGTCCAGCGGCGTGTCCCAGAAGCCGCTGATGCGGTGCTTGTCGACCAGAAAGTCGCCTTCGTGCGGTGCGAGCTCGTCCACGATGGCCGCGGCCCACGAGTCCTTCTGCAGCACGTGGCCCTTGCCGCCGGGCAGCGGGTCGCCCAGGCCGACGCCCGTGCCGCTGTTCTTGTACAGATGGATCTGGTTGGGCGGCATGTTGGCCAGGTCCGGGCGGTTGCCCCAGTTGACCCAGACGACCGGCACGCCGGCGCGGCGCAGCCCGGGCAGCAGCTTCTGCAGCGGGGCGATCGGCGTGCGGTCCGCCGCATAGTTGCCGCCGATGTGGTCGACCCATCCGCCCTCGGTGCAGAAGTCGTTCTGCAGGTCGATGATGACGATGGCCGTGCGGCGCAGGTCGAGCACCACGTTCTGCGGCTGCGCCTGCACCCGGGCGCGCAGCGGCGCGGGCGGCTCCACGGACATATCGACCTCGCGCTCGCTGGCGACCCAGTAGTACTGCTGGCCCAGGCCCAGGGCGCCGTCGGGCCGGGCATCGGGAAGATAGGGGTGGCGTTTCATCAAAGGCTCCGGTGGTGTGCGGGCGAAGGGCGCATCGCCGCAGGCTGGTGCATTCGTTGCGGTCGCCGCACCGATATGCGGCAAAAAGTCGGCGAATTCACTGGCACTGTTATTGCGATGCGTTGTCGGTAAGTAATTGATTAGTTACTTAACCCCCCAACTAGCGAAAGGCATGCCATGCAGATTCCGTCTCCCTCCCGCCGCGCCGCCGTCCTCGCAGGCGTCAGCGCCTTCACCGCCCTCACCGCCCTCGTGCTGAGCCTGCCGGCCTCGGCCGCCGATCCGATCGCGGTCGGCATCCTCATTCCCGGATCCAAGTCGGACAAGGGATGGATGGAGTCCGGCTACGACGGCCTCGTGGCCGCACAGAAGGAGTACGGCGCCAGGATCAAGGTGCAGATGATCGAGAACATCAACTACGCCGACATGGAGCAGGCGCTGACCAACCTGGCCAGCAAGAACGCGCTCGTGATCGGCGTCGGCGGCCAGACCCAGGCCGCCGTGCTCAAGGTGGCCAAGCGCTTCCCCAAGACGCACTTCTCGATCGTCGGCGGCAACAAGGCCGAGGAGACGGCCAACGTGGCCGGCTACGACGTGAAGCAGGCCGAGATCGCCTTCGTCGCGGGCGCCGCCGCCGCGATGCTCTCGAAGAACGGGGCCGTGAGCTACGTGGGCGGCATGGAGATCCCTTCCATCGTCAACGCCGGCAAGGAGTTCGGCAACGGCGCCAGGTACATCAAGCCCGGCATCAAGTACTTCGAGAACTACACCGGCGACTTCGACAACGTGGCCAAGGCCAAGGAAGCCACGCTGGCGGCCATCGCGCAGGGCGCCGATGTGCACTATCACATCCTGAACCTCGGCCTGCGCGGCATGGAACAGGCGGCCAAGGAGAAGGGCACGAAGATCGTCGGCAGCTACACCAACCGCTGCGGCACCGATCCGCTCTATCCCGCCTACAGCATCACCGGCGTCGGCTATCAGGTGCAGTACGCCATCAAGGAGGCCGTCGGCGGTACCTGGAAGGCCGGCTACAAGCCCTTCGGACTGGCCATGGGGCCGAACGCATCGGACATGGTCATCTGCGGGGCGACCGACGAACAGAAGGCCAAGCTCGAGCAGATCAAGAAGGACATCCTGTCCGGCAAGATCAGGGTGCTGGAGGGTTGATGCGCGAGCGCCACGCCATCGGCCTCGGTGACGGCATCAGCGACGGCGGCCCGGGGTTCGCCGCAACGCCGGCCGCCGCGCCGCTGCTGAAGCTGGAGGGGCTGTCCAAGCGCTTCGGCGCGCTGCAGGCGCTGCAGGACGTCTCGCTGGCGCTCCATCCCGGCGAGGTCCACTGCCTGCTGGGCGAGAACGGCGCCGGCAAGTCCACGCTGTGCAATCTCATCTTCGGCGTGCACGCCGCGGACGCGGGCGAGATGACGCTGGCCGGCGGAGCGTTTCGCCCGCGCTCGCCGGCGGATGCCCTTTCGCACGGCATCGCGATGGTCCACCAGCACTTCAGCCTCGTGCCCGACATGACGGTGCTCGACAACCTGCTGCTCGGCCAGGTGCGCGGCGTGCTCGACCGCAAGGCCGGCGCGGCGCGTATCGCCGCGATGCGGGAGCGCTACGGGCTCGCGCTCGATCCGCATGCGAAGGTGCAGGACCTGTCGGTGGGCGAGCGCCAGCGCGTGGAAATCGTGAAGTGCCTGGTGCGCGAGCCGCGCCTGCTGGTGCTCGACGAACCGACCGCCGTGTTGCTGCCGCAGGAGATCGAGGCATTGCTCTCGGTGTGTACGCGCGTGGCGCAGCAGGGCTGCGGCGTCGTGCTGGTCACCCACAAGCTGGCCGAGATCCAGCGCGTTGCGCGGCGTGCGACCGTCCTGCGCGGCGGCCGCGTGGTGGCGCGCTCGGACGCGCCCGCACAGGACATCGACGCGCTGGTGCGCGCGATGATCCAGCGCGACCTGCAGGCGCCTGCCGCCACGCCGGTACGGGGGTCTCGTGCATTCCGGCCGGCACCGGGCAGCCCGGCGCGCGAGGCGGCGCTGCTGGCCGACGGCCTCTCCGTGCGCGACGCCGATGGCGTGGTGCGCCTGGACAACTTTACCCTGCTGGTGGAGCCGGGCGAGATCGTGGCCATCGCCGGCGTCGAGGGCAATGGCCAGAGCGAGCTGGGCGCGGTGCTTTCGGGAATGCTGCGTCCCACCGAAGGGCGCTATTTCGTCTGCGGCGAGGACATGACGCGCGTCACGCCGCGCCAGCTCAGCGCTGCGGGCTGCGGCGTGGTGCCCGAAGACCGGCATGCGCTGGCCTGCGTGACAGGCATGAACGTCGCAGAGAACATCATGCTCGACCGCCTGGACCGGTTCCGGCGCTTCGGCCTCCTCGACCGCGCGGCCATGCGCCGCGAGGCGCTCGACCTCATGCAGCGCTACGACGTGCGCGCTGCCAGCCCCGACGTGCCGTTCGGAGGCCTTTCGGGCGGCAACCAGCAGAAGGCGGTGCTCGCGCGCGAGCTCACGCTCGAGGGCCTGCGCTTCCTGCTGGCGGCGCAGCCCACGCGCGGCCTGGATGTCGGCGCGGTCGAGGCCGTCTACGGCCACATCCGGGCCGCCGCGGACCGCGGGGTCGGCGTGCTGCTCATCTCGTCGGAGCTCGACGAACTGCTGAGCGTCGCCGACCGCGTGCTGGTGCTCTACCGGGGCCGGGTGATGGGCGCATGCCCCACGGCGGACGCGGACCGCGCGCGCATCGGTGCCTGGATGGCCGGGCACCGTGACAAGGAAGATGTTGCAGAGGAGGTCGCCTCATGAGCGGTCCTGTACTTGCTTGGTCGCGGCTCAGGCCGACCCCTGCGCTGCAGGTTTCGGCAGCCGCCGTGCTGCTGGCCTTTGGCGTCGGTGCCTTGCTGATCGCCGCGCTCGGCGTGCCCGTGGGCGATGCGCTCGCCGCGTTCGCGGACGGCGCCTGGGGCTCTTCCTATGCGCTGGCCGCCTCGATCAACCGTGCGCTGGTGCTCATGCTGGTCGGCTTGGGTTTCATCCTGGCCGAGCGCGCGAACCTCACGAACGTGGGCGGAGAAGGGCAGATTGCCGTCGGCGGCATCACGGCCACGGCGCTCGCGCTGTGGCCACCAGTGGCGCAGCTGCCGTGGGGGCTGGCCTTCATCGTTCCGATGCTCGGCGCCTGCGCGGCGGGCGCGTTCTGGGGCGGCATCGCCGGCGTCCTGCGCGTCAAGATGGGCACCAACGAGGTCATCGCGACCTTGCTGCTTTCCTTCATCGCCATCTGGATGGTGTACGGCAGCGTGCAGTCCGAGCACCTGCTGCGCCGGCCGATGACGAGCAGCGCGACGCTGCCCGAGTCGCTGGAGATTCCGGTGGCGACCCAGCTGCCGCTGCTCACCGGCGATGCAGGCACGCCGCTGCATGTCGGCCTGGTGATCGGGGTGGTGCTGGCGGTGGCGGTGGCGCTGCTGCTCAACCGCACGGTGACGGGACTGCAGCTGCGCGCGACCGGCCTGAACCCGCGCGCGGCTCGCCGCGCCGGCATGCCCATCGACCGCCTCGCCATCGGCGCGCTCTGCGCAGCCGGCGCCTTCGGCGGACTTGCCGGCGCCTTCATGCTGCAGGGCGAGCAGTACACGCTCAAGGCCGGTTTCTCGTCGGGCTACGGCTTCGACGGCCTGGTGGTGGGCCTGCTCGCACGCGGCAGCGCGACCGGCGTGGTTGCGGGCTCGCTGCTCTTCGGCTTCCTGCGTTCGGGCGGGATCAACATGGAAATGGTGGCGCAAGTGCCCACCGCCCTGGTCGTGGTGATCCAGGGTCTCATCATCGTGACGCTCGCCGGGGCAGCCATCGGCATCCAGCGCATGGAGGCGCGACGCAAATGATCGATCCCGAACTGGCCGCCGTCTTCGTCGGCTCGAGCATCCGGCTCGCCGCGCCGCTGCTGCTCGCCGCCACCGGAGAGCTCGTGAGCGAACGGGCCGGCGTGCTCAACATGAGCGTGGAGGGCCTCATGCTGGCCGGCGCCTTTGCAGGCGCCACCGCCTCGTGGGCCACCGGCTCGCCGTTGCTCGGCCTGCTCTGCGGCGTGCTGTGCGTGCTGCCCATCGCGTGGCTGCAGGCCTTTCTGAGCATCACGCTGCGCGCCAACCAGATCGTCACCGGCATCGGCATCAACATCCTGGTGCTCGGCGCGACCACCCTGGGTTACCGGGCGATCTTCGGCAGCCGCTCGCGCGCCGAGATCCCGGGCCTGGACAAGTGGGCGCCACCCGGCCTGTCGGAGATCCCGCACCTGGGCGAGCAGGTCTTCCGGCAGGCATGGCTGCTCTATGCCGCCATCGTGCTGATCGTGTTGGTGGGCTGGGTGATGCGCGCCACTGCGCTCGGCCTGGCGATCCATGCTGCGGGCACGTCGCCGCAGGCGGCGAGCCATTCGGGGTTGAAGGTGAGCCGCATCCGGTACGGCGCTGTGCTGTTCACCGGCTTCATGTCCGCGCTGGCGGGCTGCTTCCTGTCGATCGGTGACATCCACACCTTCACGGAAGGCATGACCGGCGGCGCCGGCTACCTGGCGATCGCGGCGGTGATCTTCGGCAACTGGCGCCTCGGCCGGACCGTGATGGCCTGCTGTCTCTTCGGAGCCGCCACTGCGCTGCAGTTCCAGCTTCCTGCGATGGGCATCGAGGTGCCCAGCGCCTTGCTGATCGCCTTGCCCTACGTGCTCGCGCTGCTGGCGGTGGGCGGGCTGGTCGGTCGACAGGTTGCGCCCGCAGCGCTCACGAAGCCGTTGCCCGCGCAGGGCTGAAGCGCAGGTGCCGAGGATGCGGCCCTGCACGCGAGGCCGCCGGCCTCAGTCGCGATCCTCGTAGTAGCGGCGGTACTGCTCGCGCTCCCACTGGCGGCGGCGCCATTCGCGACGCTCGGCACGGCGCTCTTCCCAGCGTTCGGCGCGACGTTCCTCCCAGCGCGCGGCCGGGTCGTAGTAGACGGGCGGCGGAACAGAGTAGACCGGCCGCGGAGCCTGGTAGTAGGTCGGCGCCGGATAGGTATAGGCGGGGGCCGGCTCGCTCACGACCACGCCGGGGACGTTGATGCCAACGGACCAACTGGTGCCGGCGTTGGCCGTTGCGGCGACGGTCAGGGCGCCGGCGGCAACAAGGCCTGCGGCGGCAAGCTTGAAGACGGCTCGCGAGAGAATCATTTTGTCAACTCCAGAGGGCGGGGATCGCCCTGATGCGCTTCCAACGGACGGCGACCCGATACTGCGCACATCGCGACGGTGAAGAACGTTCCCAAATGTCACTGCGCCGCGAGGCCCTGCTGCGGTGTTTGCGATCCTTCGCGCATGTCTGGGCAACCATTGCCGTTCACCTCCCACTCACTTGTGAGCAAACGAAAAGGACTTCCGGATGAAAGAAGATGCAGTTCAAAGGTGCTGTAGGGCAGCGCGCAGGCCTGCACCTCGCCGGCCTTCAGCGCGGTGAGGGCTTGTGCCACGCCGTTGTAGGGGAGGTGGATCACGTTGAGCGCGGTCCCGGTCTTCATCTTGACCACCAGGCTCTTGAACATCTCGAGCGGGAGGTGGTTCAGCCCGCTGACGCCCGTCGTGCAGAAGCTCAGGCTGTCGGGCCTTTCGTGCGACAGCTTCGCCAGTTCGGGCAGGTCTTGGCCTGAGCGACGTAGCGCGCTCCCACGGCGCTGCTGGCGCCGGGGCGGTTCGCCACGACCGCTTTTGGCGTAGGCGAGTCCTGAGGGAATCCAAGGCTCGCGCTTCGGTTTGCGCGTGCCTCCGAGTACAGCACAAGGGGTTGGGCTGCTGCCGGTTTCAAAGACTGGACTGCCCCTGGTCCGATAGACAAACCCCGCCTATCCTTTGAGCATAGGAGGGAGTGCCATGAGCACCCAGAGGTTACGCCGGAATTCAAGGAAGAGGCGGTCAAGCAGTTCATCGAGCGCGGGTCCTCAGTGCCAGATGTCGCAGCGCGCTTAGGCGTCTCGGCCCATAGCCTGTACAAGTGGGTCAAGGCGGTTGCGCCGGATAAATCTGAACAACAGTCCAAGGAACTGCTGGAACCCAAGAGCGAGATCCTTCGGCTACGCGCGCAAAATGCGTCGAGTCGAAGAGGAGCGTGACCTGCTAAAAAAAGCCGCGCGGTACTTTGCCAGGGAGCCCGAGTGAAGTACCGCTTCATGAACTAGCACCGTCATGAATACCCGCTGGCCATGATGTGCCGGGTTCTGCAGGTGGCACGGGCTGGTTTTTATGCGTGGTTGCAATGCCCCGTGTCTGACCGGGCCAAGGACGATAAGCGGCTGCTGGAACTCATCCGCCACTCATACGCCGCCAGCCATGGTGTCTATGGTGCTCGTCGCGTCTTTGGCGACCTCCGCGAAGCCGGTGAGAGCTGTGGCCTGCATCGTGTGGAGCGACTCATGCAGCGCCACAAAATCAAAGCCATACGAGGCTACAAAAAGCCCCGCGCCATTGCCGGTCGCCCGTCCATCATCGCGCTCAACCATCTGCAGCGCGAGTTCATGGTCGATGTGCCCAACAAGGTGCGGGTCACCGACATCACCTACATCCGGACCTGGCAAGGCTGGCTGTATCTGGCGGTGGTGCTGGACCTCTACGCCCGAAAGGTCGTGGGATGGTCCATGAAGCCGACGCTGGGCAGGGAGCTGGCACTGGACGCATTGCTGATGGCTGTGTGGCGCCGCAAACCGCAGCAACGGGTCCTGGTGCATAGCGACCAGGGCAGCCAATATGGAAGCGACGACTTCAAGCGCTTCTGCGCAGCCCACAACCTCGAGCCGAGCATGAGCCGACGGGGCAACTGCTGGGACAATGCCATCGCCGAGTCCTTCTTCAGCAGCCTGAAAAAGGAGCGCATCTACAAGACCCGGGATCTAGCGCGCGCCGATGTCTTCGACTACATCGAGGCGTTCTACAACCGAACCCGCCGCCACAGCCATCTGGGCGGCATCAGCCCCGAGGCGTTCGAACGCGCCTCGGCTTGAGGCAGGGGTTTGTCTACCGGACCGGGAGCAGTCCACTTGCGCTTTGACCCACTCGGTGCACACGCCTGAAAGGTTGCTCTGCGCGCGACGCTGGCCAACTTGGGCCGCATATGCCCGATCATCCGCCAGTTGGGGGCAGGACTCCATGGAAATCAACAAGTCGCGCTCCAAGGTATACCGATTTGCATTGGTGAGCTTTTCGAGTAGTATTAGAGCACTCGATACAAAATCTTCGCTCTGCATTCACGCATGCGCTCCCTCAGGTAGCGATGCCAGCAAGTACTCATGTTCGCCACCGAACTCCAGCCCCGCGCACGTCGAGAGGCGTTCTCGTGGAGCGCGCCCCCAGGGCGCGCTGCGCTCTATGAAGCCAGCATCGAGCAACTGCGCGCGAGCTTCACGTATGACGCCATGCTCGGTGAGAGTGTTCGGGCGCCGAAAGTCACGCTCGCGAATCATGGTGGTCGATTAATCTGGTTGGTCGAAGTCCTCCAGAGCGATCCCGCCGTGGTTACCTTCTACCGCCGCGGATGTTGTCCCAACTGCAAGCGGCAGTTGCGCGCACTCCGAGTGCGGCCGCCTAACCTGCTGCTTTTCGGCGCGCGCTTGCTAGCCATCTCGCCTCAACGCCTCGATGGCTCTTTGTCGGCGGGCTGGTGCAACGCGATCGGGTTCGACGTGTTGAGCGACATCGGCAATGCTGTCGCACGAAGCGTTGCAATTGTTCGTACGCTTTCCGAGCTCTTGCATGATGCTCTGCGCCCCAGCAACAAGGCGTTGTCGGACATCAAGAGCGATGAAGGCTGGGAGTTGCCTTTGCCGGCCACTTACGTCGTCGCGGGCGGCCGGCGGATCGCGATGGCCTTGGTAGGTATCGGCTATCGACATCGTCTCACTTCCGAATACCTCACGAACTCGCTGCGAGGGGTGCGGTCAAAGTGAATGGCAAGCCAGACAATCAGGCCCTGTTGCCGCGAACAGGGTCAACAGATGCAGTGTCGACACGCGCGTCGCGACCACTGTTGATGGGTTTGATGTGGGCGGCTCTGACGGTCGCGATTTTCTCCGGCTGGTTCGTCGTGACGCGATTCAGCGTGACGCGCGAACTCCGCCTGTGGGATGTCACCGCCTTGCGGTACGGCATCGGCGCGCTCGTGCTGGCGCCTTCGCTTTTGCTGCGTGGACGACAGTTGCCGGCTGCCCGATGGCGCGAGGGTCTTCTGTACGCCTTCCTGTGGGGTGTGCCTTTCGTGTTGCTAGTCGCTCTCGGCCTGCAGCAAACATCGGCGGCGCAGGCGGCTGCGGTCGCGCCGACTCTCATGCCGGTGTTCGCCGGCTTGCTGGCGTGGTCGTTCTTGAAGGAAAAGCCGGACCAAGTCCGCCTTTGGGGCTACGCGTCGATCGTGGCGGGCCTTGCCTGTATGCTGGCTTTCGGGGGCACGGCCTCCGGCGCGCCCAGTCCGGCCGGTATCGTCGCGCTGGTGTGCGCTGCCTCGATGTGGGCCATCTATACGGTGCTTTTCCGCCGCAGCAGCCTTTCTGCGGTCCAGTCGGCGGCGCTGATCTGCGTGTGGTCCGCGCTCGTCTTCATTCCTGTGTATCTGCTGTGCGGCCTCAGCCGGCTGGCGCTGGCCTCGTGGCCCGAGATCGCGCTTCAGGCCTTCTACCAGGGCATCCTCATGAGCGGCGTGGCGCTCGTGTCCTTCAACCGCTCCGTGGCGCTGCTCGGTCCCTCCGCCGCCACGGCGCTCATCGCCCTGATACCGGTGTCGGCACTGCTGCTCGGCATCCCCGTCCTCGGGGAGCTTCCTTCGATCGCGGAATGCATTGCGATGGCTGCGGTGGTTGCAGGCGTCTTCCTGGCCGCTCGCCCAGCGCGTTCGAATGCCCCGGCTTCTCTGGGCCCCCCACCCGCCACACCCATCCAAGGAGACCGTCCCGCATGATCCGTTTCTACTTCCATCCCACTCCCAATCCCGCGAAAGTCGCGCTCCTTCTCGAGGAGACCGGCCTTGCCTACGAGGCGATCCCGGTGGACACCAGCAAGGGCGAGCAGCATGCCGCGGCCTTCCGGGCCATCAACCCGAATGGAAAGGTGCCGGCGATCGTCGATACGCAAGGGCCCGGCGGCAGAGAGGCTCGCGTCTTCGATTCGACGGCGATCCTGATCTACCTCGCAGAAAAGAGCGGCCAGTTGCTTGGTGCACCCGAGGATCGGCCGGAATTGCTGTCGTGGCTGATGTTCATCGCGTCGGGACTCGGACCGTTCTCGGGACAGGCAGTGCACTTTCAGCATGCGGCGCCCGAGGGGCTGGACTACGCGGTGAACCGGTATCGACGCGAAGCACAGCGGCACTACCAGGTGCTGGAAGACCATCTCGCGGGGCGCGACTATATCGTCGGTAACGGCTTCACCATCGCGGACATCTCAGCGTGGGGCTGGATCGACCGGGCTTCCCGCGTCCTCAAGACGCCGGAAGATCCGCTCGCGGCCTATCCCGCGCTCAAGCGCTGGTTCGCGAGCGTGGATGCCCGGTCTGCGGTGGCACGTGCGCGTGCACTGTCCAAGAGCCATGTCTTCAAGTCCGTGAACGACGACGAGACCAAGCGGGCACTGTTCCCGTCCAACTATCCGGCCAACGCCTGAAGAACCATCGGAGCATTGAAATGGAATTAAAGAACAAGCGCGTGCTCGTCACCGGCGGTTCGAGCGGAATTGGCCTGGCCCTTTCGCAGGCGCTGCTTGCCCAGGGCGCTCGTGTATTCATCACCGGCCGGCGTCGCGAAGCGCTCGACAAGGCACTTGGCGTCCTCGGTTCGGCGAGCGGCGGATGCGCGGATGTCGCCACGCCCCAGGGGCGAGAGGCCACGCTGGCCCAGGCGCTGGCAGCCCTCGGTGGACTGGACATCCTCGTGAACAACGCCGGTGGCGTTCGTGCCGGACGGCTGGAGAATACCGCCGAGGCCGACATCGAGGCGATGGTCACCGTGGACCTGCTGGCGCCCATCCTGCTCACGCGCGCGGCGATGCCGGCGCTGCGCGCGAGCGGCGACGCGATGGTCGTGAACGTCGCCTCGGGCATCGCACTCGTCGGTGCGCCGTTCTATGCCACCTATGCAGCGGTGAAATCCGGCTTGGCGCGTTTCGGCGAAGCCATGCGGCGCGAACTCAAGGGCGAACGAATCCACGTTCTGACGGCCTACCCGGGCGGAACCGACACACCGATGATGAAGACCAACCGCGCAGGTCCCGAGCTGGGCTTCTCGCGCGAACCCGCCTCGGCCGTGGCCGACGCCATCGTCGAGGGCATGATGTCGAACGCGCTCGAGGTCGTGCGAGGCGGCGAGGCCCGCGCGAAGATGATCGCGCTCAATCGCGACGACCCTGCAGCGGTCGACGCACGGTTTCTTTCGCTCAAGGCTGCGCTGGAGGAGTCTGTAAAGGATCACAGCGCACTGTGAGGGCATCGGCGCGACATGGTGCTTGCCGCCTACGAAGCCCGATCCTCGACGCATACCTTTCCATCACGAACACGAAACCTGCTGCTTGCTTATGGCACGTCCTCGCGAATTCGATGAATCCGCCGCGCTCGACGTGGCCATCCAGTGCTTCTGGTCGCGAGGCTACGAAGCAACCTCCGTGCGCGACTTGGCCGATGCGATGGGCATCTCCGGTCCGAGCCTTTACAACGCATTCGGCGACAAGCGCACTCTCTATCGGCGCGCACTCGATCACTATGTTGAGCGAGGCTTCTGTGACCGTGTGAGGCGCTTCGAGTCGCAGCTCGCACCGCTAGACGCGATCGCCGCCTTCTACGACGAGATCATCGAGCTGTCGCTCGCCGATCCGCAACGAAAGGGCTGCCTGATCGTGAATTCGGCGCTCGAACTCGCACCGCACGACCCGGAGTTCCAGGCCGTCCTGGCCGACGTCCTGCGCGACATGGAGGGCTTCTTTCTTCGCTGCGTGAGGGCGGGGCAGGCGCTAAGGACGATCAATTCGGGCGTGCCAGCAGTGGACCTTGCCCGCATGTTGCTCAGCGTGCTGATGGGCTTGCGCGTTCTCGCGCGCTCCCGACCCGAGCCGGAACTGCTCCGAGGGCTGGTGCGGCCGGTGATGACCCTGCTGGAAGGCAACGAACGCGTTCAACCTAGGACCAGGCAATGATCGATTTCTACTACTGGCCGACCCCAATGGTCAAAAAATCACGATGTATTTCGAGGAGGCCGGCCTCGACAGACCGATCCGATCTGCGCCGTTTCTTCGACTTTTTCTAGCGCCGACTCTCGATCGACATTGCAGTTCCTTTGGTTCAAATTTGATTCCGTCGACCGGTGATCAGACCGACAGGTGATTCAGCGTGGGCTAGCTGCTTGTTGTAACGGCGGCCGAAACGGCTGGCGGTTAGAGGTCGAGTACCAGTGTCGGACTGCATGCTCGCGAGCAGCAGACCATCATTGTTCTGTTGCTCGCCCGCTCTGCTTCGGTCAGGATCTCGTCCCGATGGTCCGGGATGCCCTCCAGCACGCGGACTTCACAGGCACCGCAGATGCCCTGTCGGCAGGAGTAGTCCACGTCCACGCCGGCCTCGAGCAATGCGTCGAGGGTGCTCATGTCCGGTTTCACGAGCACGCGTCGATTGCTCTTCGCGAGCCGGACCTCGAAGCTGCCCGCATCCGCGGGCGGTGCGGCGGCGCCGAAGCGTTCCATATGCACGCGCGCCGGATCGAGATCCCGCGTCGCCTCGGCGAAGGCATCCAGCATGCCCGCGGGACCGCAGCAATAGAAATGCGCTCCGGGCTCCGCCTTCGCCACGAGCGCGGCCAGGTCGAGGCGTCCGGCGGTCTCGCTGTCGTGCAGGCAGACCCGGTCGCCCAGTTGTCGAAGCTCGCGCACGAAAGGGGCCGCCGCGGTACCGCGCGCGGCATAGTGCAGGCGCCAGGAACGGCCCGCGCGCTCGAGCGCACGCGCCATCGGAAGCAGCGGCGTGATGCCGATGCCTCCCGCGATCAGCACGGCGGGACCCGTGTCGTCGGCCAGGGCGAAATGATTGCGCGGCGCCGAGACCCGGATCACGTCGCCGACACGAAGCCGCTCGTGCACATGGGCGGATCCACCCTGGCCGGATGGCTCGCGCTTCACGGCCAGCACGTAGATGCCTTCGTCGCCACGCACGACGGAGTAAGGACGGGTCAGTCCGTCGCGCAGGCGCACGTCGACGTGGGAGCCCGGTGACGCCGGAGGGAGTGCCAGGCCATCGACGCCGCTCAGCTCCATGCTGAGCACGTCGGGCGATTCCAGGCGCATGGCGCTCACCTGAACCCGCAGGAGCGCGTCGGCCTGCGAGGGGGTGTCGGTGGTCGTTTGCTGCATGTCCGTTCGGGGCCGCATCGGATGCGGCCTCGTCATCCTTCCTCGTTACTGCTGCACGGCCAGGCCGGCTGCCTTGATCACCTTGCTGAACTTGGTGACGTCCTTCTCGAGCCACTTGCGCGCCTCGGCGGAGCCCACGAAGGTGGGCTGCACGTCGAGGTCGTTGAGCTTCTTCACGATCTCGGGGTCCTTCATCGTGGTCTGCAGCGCGGACTCGAGCTTGGCGATCACCGGTGCCGGCGTGCCCGCGGGCGCCGACAGGGTCACGAGCTGCTCGTTGTCGTCCATCTCCGCGTAGCCCTGCTCGCCCGTCGTGCCGACCTGGGGCATGGCCTTGAGCCGTTCATGGCGCTGCACGGCGATGTTGTGGATGCCGTTGCCCTCGAAGTTGCGCACGATGGTGCTGTAG